>JBMHCY010000012.1:0-13905 GCA_049889655.1 Puniceispirillales bacterium (SeqCode) | reverse complement strand
GTTCGTTATAATAGGGAAACACTCAAGCGTGTTAATGCAGTGGATGAAGGCATAACCCTGGCGCTGGTCCAGCATAATCAGCTGCTTGCCCCGGGGGATATGATCGCGACGCTGAAGATCATTCCCTTCTTTGTTGCGGCGGAAAATCTGGCCCGGGTCGAGGCGATCCTCACGGAATCCCCGCTGTTCACCTTTCATCCGCTCAGGCCCAGCAGGACATGGCTGATCCAGTCCCGGTTTGATCATCAGCCCGACAGTCTCTTTGCTGCCACCGAGAGAGTGACCCGTGACCGCATCAGCCAGCTTGGTAGCAGCATGATCGGCACTCATTTGGTTGCCCATTCCCCTGATGATCTCGCTGCTGCGATCACTGAGGCTGTCGAGGCAGATGCCGAGGTGGTGCTTATTGCCGGAGCTTCCGCGATTGCCGACCGTCACGATGTTATCCCTCATGCGGTGGAAATGGCAGGCGGGGTGATTGATCATTTTGGGCTGGCGGTCGATCCGGGCAATCTGCTGATGCTTGGGCATCTGGGGGAAAGGCTGGTGGTCGGGATGCCCGGCTGTGCCCGATCCCCGAAACTCAACGGTCTCGACTGGGTGATGCAGTTGCATCTTGCGGGGATTGATCTTGATCGGGATGAACTGGCGGAGATGGCTGCCGGCGGGCTGTTGATGGAAATTGCCTCACGCCCCATGCCGCGGGCTCTCGTTGCCCGGAAACCGAAACCGGCCCGTATTGAGGGTGTTCTGCTGGCTGCCGGAACGTCAAGCCGTATGGGTGATGAAAACAAACTGCTGGCCCCCATCAACGGCATTCCGATGGTTCGCCATATCGCCGAGACAATGCTCGCCAGCAGCATCGACACGATCACTGTGATCCTCGGTCATGAGGCCGAAGCGGTCGCGGCGGCACTGGACGGTTTTGAGGCCCGGCTGGTGTTCAACCCCCAATACCGCAAGGGGCAATCGACATCGCTGCTGACGGCGCTCAACCATCGTGACGCGGCCACCACCGACCTGATGGTGTTTCTGGGGGATATGCCGTTTGTCGATACTGCAGTGATCGACCGGCTGATCGCTGCCCATGGCGAGGACGAACGACGGGCATCGCGGATCACCCTGCCTGCTGTTGATGGCCAGCGCGGCAATCCGGTGATCTGGGGGGAATCTTTCTTTGCGGAGATGGCCGGGATCACTGGCGATACTGGCGCAAGACCGCTGTTTGAAGCCTATCCTGCTGCGATCAACGCCGTGGCCTTTGATCTCCCCGATCTGCTGCTTGATGCCGACACACCGGAAGCCCTTGATCGGGTTCGGCAACGGGCTGCTGGCAGCTGATCACCCCCGCCGTGTGGCATCATCAAGATAGACCATCACCGGCCCGCCAATGGCGGCAGCTTTCTTCATGGCTGCACCAAGCCCTTGTCGATCGGGGGTCAGCACATCCCAGCCGCAGGCTTTGGCCATGGCCTTCAGATCAGGGGTGTAGATATCGACCCCGAGCGGCGGCATCTGATGCGCCTGCATGAAGGATTTGATTTCGCCATAGCCTTTGTTGTCATGCAGAACCATGATCACCGGGGCATCGATCTCCCGTGCCGAGGCCATTTCCGCAAGACAGAATTGCAGGCCGCCATCACCGGTGAGGCAAATGACAGGACCACCATGGGCCACCGCCGCACCGATCGCTGCCGGAAGCCCATAGCCGAGTGTTCCGAAACCGGTTGCCGAATTGAAATAATATCCCGGCCGTGATGCGGCAAACCCAATATTGCCGGCATAGGTCAATTGAGTGGAATCGCCGATCATCGGGGCGTCTGGCAGCGCTTCGCGGAGATCATCCAGCAGCGCGATATCCGAGCGGAAGTGATCTTCAAGGAGGCTAAGATCATCGCGGGCCGCCGCAGCGCGGGTTTCGCCATCAATTGATGCTGATTTTTGCAGATGCGGCATTAGGGCCGCAACCGTTGCCCCCGCCTCGGCAATCACTGCCATATCCGCGGCAAAGGGGCGGCTCGCCTGACGGGCATCGAGATCAACCCTGATCAAGAAGCCGGGGATCGCAAAGCCGCCATCTTCATAGAAATCATAATCTGTCGGCCCGAGTTCGGTCCCGATCGCCAGCACACAATCTGCTGCAGCGATGAGGTCGCGTGTCTTTGGCATCGATGGCGAGATTGGTACCCCGAGGGGGTGCCCCGGGGGCATGATCCCGCGGCCGTTGGTTGTCATGACAACAGGGGCATTAAGTTGTTCGGCCAGTGGCATGATCCCAGCTCGGACCGCCCCGCCCCCGGCAAGGATCAGGGGGCGTTCTGCAGCCGCAAGTTTGGCTGAAACTGCCGCGGCTGTCTCTTGTGAGGGGGCCGGGGGGAAAGCCCGGGCGGCTGCCTTCGGTTCCATCATCACCGGTACTGACAGCAGATTGACCGGAATTTCGATATGGACAGGCCGAGGCCGCTGGCCGCCAAAAACGCTGAACGCATCATGGATCGCCCTTTCCATCTCGGCAGGGGTGTGGACACTGCGGCTGAAGGCACTGCAGCCTGCAACCAGCTGGCGCTGATCCGGTAATTCATGCAGCCAGCCTTCACCGGAACCCATCCGCCCCTGGGCATTGACGGCGGAGATCACCAGCATGGGGATCGAATCTCCATAGGCCTGGCCCATAGCGGTCAGGATATTGGTCATCCCCGGGCCGGAGATAATATAGGCCACCCCGGGTTTGCCGCTGATCCTGGCGTAGCCGTCGGCCATGAAACCCGCCCCCTGTTCATGCCGGGGGGTGATATGCCTCAGCCCGGCCTGCTCAATGCCGCGATAGAGTTCAATCGTATGCACCCCGGGAATGCCGAACACCGTATCCACGCCATATTCGGCCAGCATCAAGGAGATATATGTACCGAGGGTGTGCGGGGACGGGGTCATGGTGCAGCCTCTTAGATTGCCGTTTGTGGGATTGACCGATACCCCCAAGGTAAATCCGCCGGTCATCTTCAATCAAACGAAATCGTCACTGGGGCAGGGAATGGCGGGGATAAAACTTGAACACAACGCGGGAGACGCATTAAGGTTATATGAGGGGATAAAACGAGGCACGGCACGGGCAGATGGCGGTTTTCAATCTCGGGTCGATCAACATCGATCTTGTCTACACCATGAAAGCGTTTCCCGTTCCCGGCGAGACACTGGCGGCGGCAGCGTTCCAGCGTCTGCCCGGCGGCAAGGGAGCGAACCAGTCTGTGGCCCTGGCGGCGGCCGGGGCCAAGGTCTTTCATATCGGGGCGATGCACCGGGAAGATATCTGGCTTTCAGAATATCTGGCGGAAACCGGGGTCGATCTCAGCCATCTCCAGCAGGGGGAGACCCCCACCGGCCATGCTATTGTCATGGTCAATGCCGAGGGGGAAAACCAGATCATCCTCAACCCCGGGGCGAATGCCGGGATTGATATGGCCCGGGCAACCGCCACCCTTGCTGATGCTGGTTCTGATGACTGGGCTCTGTTGCAGAATGAAACCAATGGCGGGGCTGAATTTGTTGCCGCCGCCCGCAAGGCGGGGATGAAGATCGCCTATTCCGCGGCCCCGTTCGAGGCCGATGTGACACTGGAATTGCTGCCCCAGGTCGATCTGTTGATCGTCAATGCGATCGAGGCCGAGGCCCTGATGGCGGCTACCGGAACCGATGCCGCCGGTCTCGGGGTTGATCATCTGGTCATCACCCGGGGTGGTGACGGGGCTGAGTATTATGGCGTCGCCGGGCATCACTCCCAGCAGGCCCACGCTGTCAGGGTGGTTGATACGACGGGGGCCGGTGATTGCTTTTTCGGCTATTTTCTGGCGACCCTTGATGCCGGTGGGGATGCCCCGACGGCGCTGGCCCGTGCTGTTGCAGCCTCGGCGCTTCAGGTCACCCGCCCCGGGGCTGCCATGGCTATTCCGACCGCTGCCGAGGTCACAACATTTCTTGAGGAGAATGCCTGATCATGGCTGACCAGAACCCGCAGAAGATCATCATCGATACCGATCCCGGAATTGACGATGCCATGGCGATCCATCAGGCGTTTGCCGACCCGCGGCTCAATGTGCTGGGGCTGACGACGATCTTTGGCAATGTGGCAACGCCGATGGCCACGCGCAACGCCCTGCGGCTTGCTGAGATGGCGTCCTATCCTGCGGCAGTGGCCAGCGGGGCCGCTGCCCCGCTTGTCCGGGAGCCTGCACCGCCAGCCGATTTTGTTCACGGGGCGGAAGGCTTTGGCACGGTGCCCCCGGCCGAACCTGAGGGCAGGGCAGATGGGCGTTCCGCAGCAGTCTTCATGGCTGAAACAGCAGCCGCATCTCCGGGGGAGGTCATCATCTGTGCGGTTGGCCCGCTGACCAATCTGGCGCTGGCCCTTGATCATGATCCCGGGTTTGCCCGCAACGTGAAATCGGTGGTGGTGATGGGTGGCTCGATCGCCTGGCACGGCAATGTTTCCGCCTGTGCCGAAGCCAATATCTGGGGTGATCCCGATGCCGCGGATGCGGTTTTCGCGGCTGATTGGGATATCACCATGGTGGGGCTTGATGTCACTGAAAAATCGCGCTGTACCCCCGAAGATTTCGCTGCTATTGCCGCAGCCTCACCGGCCATCGGCGGGTTTCTGAACGAGGCGGTCGATTTCTATTTCGATTTCCATTTGCCGAAAACCACCACGCGGTGTTGTTTCATGCATGATCCCTCGGCCATCTTTGCGATCACCGACCCTGAGTTTTTTGATTTTGAAGAAATGCCGCTGGAGGTGGTAAGATCAGGCGATGAAATGGGCCGAACCCGCGCTTTCGAGGGTTCCGGCAGGCGCAACGTTAAGGCAGCAATGCGTGTCCGCCCCGTTGTGGTACGAGAGAAATTTGTTGCTATACTGGCCGAGGCTGACACCATGGCTGCAAGCAGAAAAGGGGAGTTGTGATGAATGTAGAAATGGTCGATTACCGGGCCCCCGATGCCGCAACGGCGATGCACCGCTCGCTCCATGAAACTGGCTTTGCCGTTCTCTACAACCACCCGGTGACGGCAGACCGCATCAACCAGATTTATGAAGGTTGGGGGGCGTTCTTTGCCTCTGATGAGAAGTATGATTTCGCGGTGCAGCCGCCCCACCACGATGGCTATTTTGCCTTCCGTTCTGAAAACGCCAAGGATTCCCCGGTCAAGGACCTGAAGGAATTCTACCATGTTTATCCCGGCTCGCCGCTGCCAGAAGACCTGATGGCAGAAACCACCGCCATGTATGACGACCTGCAGCAACTGGGGATCGAAATTCTGTCCTGGATCCAGCAGGAAACCCCGGCCGAGGTGGCGGCCAATTTTTCCATGCCGCTCGATACGATGATGGAAGCCAGCGAGCAGTCACTGCTGCGAATCCTGCATTACCCGCCGGTTGAAGATGCGGATGCCGAACCTGATGCTGTCCGTGCGGCCGCCCATGAAGACATCAATCTGATCACGCTGCTGCTTTCGGGGTCGAAGCCTGGATTGCAGGCCCTCGATTCCAACGGCAACTGGCATGATGTTTCGTGCGATTCCGGCATGATCACAATCAACAACGGTGATATGCTGGCGATGGCCAGCGGTAATTATTATCCGTCAACAACCCATCGGGTGATAAATCCTGATGCAGGGCAGAATGTTTCGCGTTACTCTATGCCCATGTTTTTGCATCCCCGCCCTGACGTTCTGTTGAAACCGGGCATGACCGCCGATGATTATCTGCAGCAAAGATTGCAGGAAATCGGGCTCAAGAAGTAGTTCATCACTAGAGGAGGATCTGATGAATAAACTCTCTGCAATGATTGCCGCCGCGGCAATTGCCATCAGCACAGCTGCCGCTGCTGCCGATATCAAGCCTGCTGTTGTTTATGATATGGGCGGCAAGTTTGACAAATCCTTCAACGAAGGTGTCTGGAACGGTGTCAAAAAATTCACCGATGAAACCGGCATCAAGGTTATGGAATTCGAAGTCACCAACGAAACCCAGCGTGAACAGGCGATCCGCCGCATGGCTGAACGCGGGGCCACCGTTGTTCTCGGTGTCGGCTTTGCCCAGGCTGATGCGATTGCCAAGGTTTCGGCAGAATTCCCGGATACTCAGTTCTCCATCATCGATGTGGGCTGGCTCGACGGGCCGAACCTGCGCCAGTATGTGTTCAAGGAACATGAAGGCAGTTATATCGTCGGTGTTGCTGCAGCCAAGGCTTCCAAAACCGGCAAGGTCGGGTTTGTCGGCGGCATGGATATTCCGCTCATCAGCAAGTTTGCCTGCGGCTATGTTGGCGGGGTCAAATCCGTCGATGGTTCCGCCGAGGTATACCAGAACATGACCGGCTCGACCCCGTCTGCCTGGAATGACCCGGCCAAAGGAGCTGAGCTCACACAATCACAGATCGACCGTGGGGCTGATGTTGTCTACCACGCTGCCGGCGGGACAGGCTCCGGGGTTATCCGGGCGGCTGCCGATGCGGGCAAACTCGCCATCGGTGTTGATTCCAACCAGAACGGCATGGCCCCGGGTTCAGTGCTGACGTCAATGCTCAAGCGTGTTGACGTGGCCGCTTATGAAACCTTCATGGATGCCAAGAACGGCACCTTTTCCTCGGGTATCCGGGTTCTCGGTCTGGCCGAAGGTGGTGTCGACTGGGCCCTGGATGAAAACAATGCCAGCCTGGTGACGGCCGACATGAAGGCTGCGGTCGAAGCCGCCAAGCAGGATATCATTTCCGGCAAGGTTTCCGTCCACGACTTCACCACGGACAGCAACTGCCCGTACTAATCCGGCAGGGTGATCCAGGCCGTGGAACAAACGGACAAGAAAACGAAAGGCGGCACCCTCGAGGTGCCGCCTGCAATTGCGCTCACCGCCATCAACAAGCGTTTTGGTGATGTGCATGCCAACAGGGATGTCAGCCTTGCTGTTGAGCCGGGCAGCATTCATGGCATAATTGGCGAAAACGGGGCCGGTAAATCGACCCTTGTGAATATTCTCTACGGTTTCTATACGATCGATTCGGGGCAGATCAGCATCAACGGGGTGCCGGTTGTTATCCGCCATGCTGCCGATGCCATCGCGCACGGGATCGGTATGGTGCATCAGCATTTCATGCTGGTCCCGAATTTCACGGTGCTTGAAAACGTCATGCTCGGGCATGAGGGCAGCCGCCAGATCGACAAGGCGGCTGAAAAGGCTCGCCACAAATTAATGGACCTCATCGAAAATTTTGGCCTTGCGGTGGATCTCGATGCCATTGTTGAGGATCTGCCGGTGGGCTTGCAGCAACGGGTTGAGATATTGAAAGCGCTCTATCGCGGGGCGGATATCCTGATCCTCGATGAACCGACGGGCGTGTTGACACCGCAGGAAACAGACCAGCTCTTCAACATTCTGGCGATGCTGCGGGAGCAGGGGGTGACGGTGCTGCTGATCACCCACAAATTGAAGGAGATTATGGCGATCACTTCAGCGGTATCGGTGATGCGTGCCGGTCAGATGGTGGCGCATCGGAAGACGGCTGAAACCTCGCCTGCCGAACTGGCGGAACTGATGGTGGGGCGGAAGGTGTTGCTGAAAGTTGATCATACCCCGGCAAAACCCGGCCAGCCGGTGCTGGAGGTCCAGCAGCTGGGTCTTGATCAGGCCCAGGGGCTGTGCGGCCTCGATGAAGTCTCCCTGACCTTGAGGGAAGGGGAAATCCTTGGCATTGCCGGTGTTTCCGGTAACGGCCAGTCCGAACTGCTGGATATCCTTTCCGGGATCAGAATGCCGGATCGGGGGCAGTTCAGGGCCTGCGGGATGACAGTGGGGCCGGATCAGGTGACTGACCCTGCGGCGTTGCGGCGGATCGGGGTGGCCCATGTCCCCGAAGATCGTCACAAGCGCGGCATTGTTATGCCGTTCAGTGCGGCGGAGACTGTTATTCTGGGATACAGCGACAGCCCCGAAGAAAACAGTGGCTGGTGGCTGAGCCCGGACCGTCTTGAAAAGGGCTGTGCCGAGCTGATGGATCAGTTTGATGTCCGCCCGCCCAACCCGAAACTGGCGAGCGAGAATTTTTCCGGCGGCAATCAGCAGAAACTTGTGCTGGCGCGTGAGATCAATCGCCAGCCTAAACTGCTGCTGATCGGCCAGCCGACAAGAGGTGTTGATATCGGGGCCATCGAGTTCATCCACCGCCAGTTGATCGCCATGCGTGACCGCGGCTGTGCGATCCTTCTTGTGTCGGTCGAACTCGACGAGATCATGAGCCTCGCTGACAGGATTGTTGTCATGAACGGTGGCCGGATTGTCGGTGAACTTGACCGTGAGGACGCCGATGAACGCAAACTCGGCCTGATGATGGCGGGGATCGAACGTGATGCCGCCCCGCAGGAGGCACGGTCATGAGCGCCCATGCAGAATTGCCGCGCTGGGCTGATATCGGGCTCATTCCGCTGATCAATGTTGCCGCCGCACTGGTGGTGGCCGGGCTGGTGATCGCCATCATCGGTGAAAACCCGGTCGATGCCATGATGGTGATGCTGAAAGGGGCTTTTGTCTATAAAGGCTCGCTCGGCTATACACTATACTATACGACGAATTTCATTTTCACCGGTCTTGCCGTGGCGGTGGCGTTTCACGCGATGCTGTTCAATATCGGTGGTGAAGGCCAGGCTTATCTCGGTGGACTGGGGGCAGGGCTTGTCTGTCTTGCGCTCGATTCGGTTGTGCCCGGGCTGATCGTCGTGCCGCTGGCGGTGCTGGCCTCGGCCGCGGTGGGGGCGGCCTGGGGGGCGGTTCCGGGCTGGCTGCAGGCGAAGCGCGGCAGCCATATCGTCATCACCACCATCATGTTCAATTTTCTGGCGGCATCGATCATGGTATCGCTGCTTTCAGGCGTGCTGAAAAACCCCGGGCGGATGTCGCCGGAAACACGGAGTTTTGCTGACAGCGCAACGCTGCCCTTCATTCACGATATCATGAATGCAATTGGCTTTGAGATGGCCCGGTCGCCGCTCAATCTTTCCTTTGTCATTGCACTGCTGGCCTGTGTCGGTGTCTGGGTGCTGATCTGGCGCACCCGGCTGGGCTATGCCATCCGTGCCACCGGCCACAGCATGACAGCCGCCGAATATGCCGGGCTTCCTGTCAGCCGCATCATCGTCATTACCATGGCGATTTCTGGCGGGCTTGCCGGCATGATGGCGATTAATGAGATACTCGGGGTTCAGCATCGGCTGATCCTCAATTTCACCTCCGGTTATGGTTTCACCGGCATCGCTGTGGCGTTGATGGGGCGCAATCACCCGTTCGGGATCGTGCTGGCCAGCCTGCTTTTCGGGGCACTCTATCAGGGCGGGGCTGAATTGGATTTCGAATTCTCGTCGATCACCCGTGATATGGTGTTGCTGATACAGGGTCTGGTGATCCTGTTTTCCGGGGGGCTGGCCTATATGTTCAACCGCCCCCTGGCCCGGCTGTTGGGCCTTGTGCTGAAGCCAGGTGTTCCTGCAGGAGGCACGCATGGCTGATCTCTGGCTGCAGTTTCTCCTGACCATTGATGCCACGCTGCGTGTGGCAACACCGCTTATCCTCTGCGCCATGGCCGGGATCTTTTCGGAAAAATCGGGGATCATTGATATCTCGCTGGAAGGCAAGATGCTGATGGCGGCGTTCACGGCGGCGGCACTTGCGGCGATCACCGGGTCGGTCTGGATCGGTCTTCTCGGGGCGATCGGGGTTTCCGTGCTGCTTGGTCTGCTGCATGGGCTTGCTTCGATCACGCTGTTCGGCAATCAGGTGATCAGCGGCCTGGCGATCAACACCCTTGCCAGTGGTTTTACCGTGACCATTGGCTACGCGATTTTTCAGCAGGGTGGGCAGACACCCCAGCTTGACAGTGACAGCCGCTTCGGCCCGATGGTTCTGCCCTTTGCCGATACACTCGGTGCTGTGCCTGTGCTCGGTCCGGTCTATCGTGAAGTGATTTCCGGCCATAACCTGCTGGTCTGGGTGGCCCTGCTGGCCGTGGTCATGACAGCGTTTGTCCTGAACCGCACCCGTTACGGGCTGCGCCTGCGGGCAGTGGGCGAAAAGCCGGAAGCTCTCGATTGTGCCGGGGTTTCGGTGTCGATGACCCGCTATAAAGCATTGATCATGGCCGGGGTGCTTTGCGGGATTGCCGGGGCTTATCTTTCCACCGCCCATGGTAGCGGTTTTGTCCGCGAGATGACCGCAGGTAAGGGCTATATCGCCCTCGCGGCGATGATTTTCGGCAAATGGCAGCCCCGGGGAGCGTTGCTGGCCTGTCTGCTGTTCGGGTTTCTCGAGGCGATTGCCTCCCGCCTGCAAGGCGTGGAACTGCCGCTGATCGGGGAGGCGCCGGTCAACCTCATTCTTGCCATGCCCTATCTCATGACAGTTATTCTGCTGGCCGGTTTTGTTGGCAGTGCGATGCCGCCCCGGGCCATCGGACGCCCCTATATCAAGGAGAGATGACCATGGCTGATGATAAGCTTGTCCGTGCTGCCATCGATGCCCGCCAAAACGCCTATGCCCCGTATTCAAGGTTCAGTGTCGGGGCGGCGGTGCTCGATGAACAGGGGGGCATCCACAAAGGCCAGAATGTCGAGAACGCGGCCTATCCCAACGGCACCTGTGCCGAAACCGCCGCGATTGCTGCCATGATTGCCGCCGGTGGCAGACGTATTGTCAGCATAGCTGTTTCCGGTGGTGATGGCGGTCTGCTCTGTACCCCTTGCGGGGGCTGCCGTCAGCGTATCCGCGAGTTTGCCACGGCGGAAACACCGGTGCTGATCGCCGATGACAAAGGCCTTCAGGCGCGGTTTACCCTCGGTGATCTGCTGCCGGAAAGTTTCGGGCCTGAAAACCTCGGCTGATCCGGGTGTTTTTTCGGCCATAACAGATAGAATGGTATCGGTGCGAATCAGCCCTGTCTCGCATCAGGGGTAGTGATCAGAAAGGCGTGGCATGGCCAAACTCTATTTTTCCTATTCAGCAATGAATGCCGGCAAATCGACCGTTCTGTTGCAGGCTTCCCACAACTATCACGAGCGCGGGATGCAAACACTGCTGCTGACCGCCAGTCTCGATGGCCGCTATGGCCAGGGGCAGATCACCTCCCGTATCGGGCTTTCATCCGAAGCCCATATGTTCGACGACAATACCGATATGGCGACCTTGATTGCCCAAGAACATGAGGCAAGGACGCTGCACTGCATTCTGGTGGATGAAGCACAGTTTCTTAGCGAGGATCAGGTCTGGCAACTGGCGGATGTGGCCGACCGGTTGGATATTCCGGTGATGTGCTATGGCCTGCGAACTGATTTTCAGGGCAATCTCTTCCCCGGCAGTGCGCGGCTGCTGGCCATTGCCGATAACCTGCGCGAGATCAGGACGATCTGCCACTGCGGCCGCAAGGCGACCATGGTTGTCCGTCAGGATGATACGGGGCGGGTGTTGAAATCAGGGGCCCAGGTGGAGATCGGCGGCAACGAGAAATATGTCTCGCTCTGCCGCCTTCACTGGAAATCCGCGATGCAAGAGGCCTGAGCCTTGCTTGCCGTGGCGGTGATTATTCCGGCGTGTTGACCCAGCCTTCGGCACCGGTCTTGATGAACGTGCCCTTGTTGAGTTCGCTGAATGCCTGATGCAATTCTTCCCGCGTGTTCATGACGATCGGCCCGTGCCAGGCGACAGGTTCCCGCAAGGGCGCACCAGAAACGAGCAGGAATCGCACGCCGTGCTCGCCGGAGGTCACCACGACCTCATCACCATCGCCGAAGACAACAAGAGTACGGTTGCCGGACTGATCCCTGATCTTGAATTCCTCACCGCCGAATTCCTTCTCGACATTAACCCCGAATGGCGTCGAAGCATTATCGAAACTGGCGCTGCCTTCAAAGATATAGGCAAAGCCCTGGCGTCGCGTATCAAACGGGAACCGCTTGGTGGTGTTGGCGGGCATGGCAACATCAAGATAGGACGGATCGGTGTCTATACCGTCCACCGGGCCGCGATAGCCGCGCCAGTCCCCGGCAATGATTCGGATATGGGTGCCGTCATCATCGGTGAGGCTGGTGATATCCCCTGATTTGATATCCTGATAGCGGGGGGTGGTCATCTTCTGATGGCTGGGCAGGTTGGCCCAGAGCTGGAAGCCATGCATCTGCCCCTGAGCATCGCCGCTGGGCATTTCCTGATGGATAATGCCGGAGCCGGCAGTCATCCACTGTACATCACCATCGCTGAGCACACCGCGGTTGCCGAGAGAATCGCCGTGCTCGACATTGCCCTTGAGCACATAAGTGATCGTTTCAATGCCGCGATGCGGATGCCACGGAAAGCCTTTGTGGTAGAGCTCCGGATCATCATTGCGGAAATCATCCATCATCAGGAACGGATCAAACGGCTCGGTTTCGCCAAAACCAAAAACCCGATGGAGGTGAACCCCGGCTCCTTCAATATGGGGGCGGGCCTGACTTTGCATTTTGATGGGACGGATCGACATGGTGAACCTCACTCGGGGGATAAGAACATTTGGTTGCCTATAAATAAGCATCAATAGCCCAAAAGCAAGATCACGGCTGTCCAAAGTGTTGGCTGATGGTGCATGAGGAGGAGCGGGTTCGTGTTGCCTTTGGCTGCGGTCAGGTTCACCATGAAGCCTTACGTCATAGTCTTACCCTTATAAGCCTTCCCGGCCTGCCCGCCGGGGGGCTTTTTTTATCAGAGGAGCCCTGTTGCCCATGTCGCTGCTTTCCCTTCTTGCCGGTCTCGGTTCGCTGTCCGGCATCACCACCGCCCGACCCGGGGCGAAAAAGACAGCGGGGGAAACAGCCCTGCAAACCGCCGCCGGTGTGGTGGATGCATTGTTCACCAGTGATGAAGAACGCCTTGACAGGGCGGCGGCACAGGCACGGATCATCAGTCGCGGTGATGTGCTGCAAGCGCATATGAACAGTATTGAAAGCCGTCATCCGTCGCTGCTGGTGGCGGGGTGGCGGCCATTCATCGGTTGGGTCTGCGGGGTGGCACTGCTCTGGCATTTCCTGCTTCGCCCCATGGCGGATTTCGTTTTCGTGAGTTTCGGAATCACCACTGTTGTCCTGCCGGTTTTTGACCTCGGCGAGCTCAACACAATCCTCTTCGGGATGCTCGGGCTGGGCACGTTAAGAACAGCGGAAAAGGCAGCGGGGAAAGCCTGAATTTTTTCGCGTTATCATTCCCTAAAGACAATAAAAAATAGATAATTGATTGTTAAAATGAATTAAATCAATGACTTAAGTTTGAAAATATCTTGCGCCTGTTAACTATATATTAAGTTTTTTTCGGTAGTCTCAACTTGGAATCACCCCGTCTTTCGGCCTCTTTGCAGGCCACGGGCCAATGTCAACTTTGGGAAATAACCGATGCCAAACGATCAGAAAAACATC
Source organism: Puniceispirillales bacterium (SeqCode) (assembly GCA_049889655.1). GTDB lineage: Bacteria > Pseudomonadota > Alphaproteobacteria > Puniceispirillales > UBA1172 > UBA1172. Next base: position 432 of record JBMHCY010000012.1, on the reverse strand, counting down.
CACGATCTTTCCAATAACCAGCCTGTTGACCAGAATCGAAAGCGGACCCCATCAGACAATGTGCTGTCTGTCTGGGTCTGGACGATATCTGGGATTGTGCTTGCGGCGTGTTCTGGCGGAGGTCGCCCCACGGAATTTGTGCGGGTCGGCGGTGGCGGTGAAGGTATCCCGGGCGGTCAAACCGGTCTCGGGCCGGCCCTGCCGGATCATTTTGCCAACCGCATCACGGTGACCGATGGCCCCGTCAAGGGGGCGCAGGTCTGGGTGGATGTTGATGGCAATGGCGAGATCGACCCGGATGTGGATGTTCTGCTGGGTGAAACCAACGCCGCCGGTCAGGTGGATTTCCCGTCCGAGCATCACGGCAGGGCGATTATTGTCCAGTTACAGGATGCGGATGGTGTTCCCGCAACGGACACCGCCACCGGGGAG
>JBMHCY010000011.1:0-6378 GCA_049889655.1 Puniceispirillales bacterium (SeqCode) | reverse complement strand
CGTCCCAGCAATGGGCACGGCGTTTTGCACTGGAAACCCTGACCCGGCTGCTGGCCCCGATTGCCCCGCATATTGCCGAGGAAATGTGGGAAAACCTCGGTCATGATGCCATGGTGGCAACGCTGGACTGGCCGCAGGCCGACCCGGCCTGGCTCACCCGTGAGACGATCGATATTGCGGTGCAGGTTAATGGCAAACTGCGCGGCACCATCGCCCTGGCACCTGACAGCGACAAAGCCGTCGCCGAAGAAATGGCGCTTGCATTACCTGCCGTTCAGAAGATACTGGATGGAGGAACACTGAAGAAGGTCATCGTCATTCCGAACAGGATCGTCAATGTTGTTGTCTAGGATCATCGCGCTGTGCTTATGCGGCTTTGTGCTCTCGGGATGCGGGGCCACCCTTTCCGAGAAGTCCCCGGCTTACGCGATGCTGGGCCAAGTCACTGTGTCAACCGATGGGACCCGTCAGGGTCAGGTCTTCCGCCAGGAGATGGAACGCCTGCTTTCCCGCCACGATGCGGCTGACAAACGCTATGCCCTTTCGGCCAGCATCACGGCATCCTATCCTGATGATGCGGTCAACATGAATGTTGCCATCACGCTCTATGATCAGCAAACCGGCAACGATGTTCTGAGCAAATCGATTGTCTCGTCGGCATCGGTCGGCGGTGTGGCCTCGCTCTACGGCTCCGAGGCCGCCAAGAACAACGCCCTCGAGAGACTGGCCATCAATTCGGCCCAGAAAGCCTATCGCTATCTGATGCTGCATTTCACCCAGCAGGCAGCCACCGCACAATGAAAGTCACCGGCAGAGCGATTGAAGGTTTTCTGAACAATCCGCCTGCCGAGATCGCCGCCATCCTGCTCTATGGACATGACAGCGGCATGATCAGGGAACGTGCAGACCGGCTGGCCCGGACAGCTGTCCCCGATGTCAGTGATCCGTTTGCCGTAACACGCCTTGAACCTGATGCTGTCGCTAAGGACCCAGCCTTGCTCATTGACAGTGCCGGAGCGATGCCGCCTTTTGGCGGCAAACGGCTCGTCATGATCAGCCAGGCCGGATCAGCCCTGCTGAAAGCCTGCAAGGCCTTGATCGATGGGCCGCCGCCGGAAAGCCTCACCATCATCACCGCTGACAGTGATATCAACACCCGTTCGGCCCTGGTCAAAGCCTTTGAGGATTCACCATGTGCTGCCGCCATGGGCTGCTATGCCGATACCGGCCAGTCTCTCGCGACGCTGGCACGGCAGGTCTTCGATGAGGCCGGGATCACCGCCGACCGTGAGGCCATGCAATGGATCACCAGCCATCTCGGGGCTGATCGCATGGCCAGCCGCAGCGAGATCGACAAACTGGTTCTGCTTGCCGGCCGCGGCGGTCATCTTGATCTGGCGATGGTCCGTGACGCTCTTGGCGACGGGGCCAGCATCACCACGGCGGATATTGTCCAGGCGGCGGCGTCCGGCAACCGCGCCCGGCTCAGCAAGGCTCTTGAACGCGGGGCAGCCGAACAGATCACCGGCGAGAATATCATCCGCGCCGCCATGGGCTATTTCCACCGGCTGTTCAGGCTTGCCGCCAGCATCGAGGGGGGAATGTCGCGTGATCAGGCGTTTAAATCAATGCGGCCGCCGGTGTTCTTCAGCGAGCGTGATATGCTTGAAGACCAGCTCCGCCACTGGAACACGCAACGCTGCCAGCGGGCCATTGCACGGCTGGCCGAGGCTGAATTGCAATCCCGCCGCGGCGTTGATGCGTCGATCACCGCCGCCCAGGCGTTGATTTCCCTGTCATTGGTGGTCAGGCGCTGATCAGTCGCGGTCAAGCAGGGCGATCATCGCATCAAACTGGTCGAGCGATGTACAGGCAATGGTAATCCGGCCACTGCCCTTGTCAGCATTGAACGCAATCCCAATATCGAGCCCGTGCCGGGCTTTCAGTTTGTCTTCAAGCGCGGCAATATTCGGGTCTGCCGGGGGTGTTTGCGGGCGCGGCTTGTCCTGGCGGGCAACAAGAGCTTCCGCCTGACGGGCGCTCAATCCCCTGGCGGCAATCGACCGGGCCAGCATTTCGGCATCATCACGGCCGATCAGCGGCCGGACCTGTCCGGCGGTCACCAGCCCTTCGGTCAGCATGGTCTGCACGGCTTCCGGCAGGTTCAACAGCCGCATGGTGTTGGCAAGATGGCTGCGGGATTTCCCGATGATCTTTGCCAGGTCTTCCTGCCTGTAGCCGAAATCATCCATCAGCCGCCGATACCCGGCTGCTTCTTCAATGACATTCAGATCATGCCGCTGGATGTTTTCAATAAGTGCAATTTCAGCCGCCATCTGATCATCGGCATCACGCACCAGAACCGGCAGTTCATGCAGACCGGCCTGCTGTGCCGCCCGCCACCGGCGTTCACCAGCAATCAGTTCATATTGGCCGGGCTGATCAGGGCTGGGGCGGACAAGCAGCGGCTGAACAACCCCGTGCTGGCGGATGCTCGTGGCAAGATCAGCCAGCGCGGCATCATCAAAAAGCCGGCGCGGCTGCCAGGGGCCAGGGCTGATCGAGGTGATCGCCACCTGAACCGACCCGCTCTGCGCTGGCGGGGTGGCTGCGGCGGCGGCCGGGCTCGCCTGTTCCTGGAGGCTTGCCACTGCTGCGCTATCCCCGAGAAGTGACGAGAGTCCCTTTCCCAAACCCTTGTTTTTAATTTGTTTTTCTTTGGTCATGCCGCTACCTTTTCCTGTTTGATGACTTCACCCGCCAGGGCGATATAGGCTTTCGACCCCTGACATTCGAGATCATAGAGCAGCACCGGCTTGCCGTAGGACGGGGCTTCCGAAACACGCACATTTCGGGGGATGACAGTCTGGTAGACAAGCCCGCCGAGATGGTCGCGAACATCGCTGGCCACCATCTGCGAGAGCCGGTTGCGGCCATCATACATGGTCAGCACAACACCTTTGATGACCAGCCCCGGGTTCAGCCCGGAGCGCACGCCATCAATGGTGGTGATCAGCTGGCTCAGGCCTTCAAGCGCATAATATTCGCATTGCAGCGGCACCAGTGTTTCCTCGGCCGCAGTCAGCGCATTGACGGTGAGCAGGCCCAGTGACGGCGGGCAATCGATAAAAATATAGTCAAACGGGGTGGTGATGCTGGCAATCACCTCACGCAAACGAAACTCGCGCCGGTCAAGCCCAGCGAGCTCGACCTCCGCCGCCGACAGCGCCGGCGATGCCGGGATCACCGAGAGATTGGCAACCATGCTGGGGCGAATGGCCTTCTCAAGGCTGGTTTCCCCGGCCAGCAGAGCGTAGAGATCATCAGCCCGGTCATCCTTGTCGATGCCAAGGCCTGTGCTGGCGTTACCCTGAGGGTCCGAATCGATCACCAGAACCCGCCGCCGGGATGCGGCAAGGGCTGTTGCTAGGTTGACCGTTGTTGTTGTCTTGCCAACACCACCTTTCTGGTTGGTGACGGCAATGATGCTGGGCCCGTTTTGCATTATTCAGCCCTTTTCCTCTTTGTTTTCAACATGATGGTCAAACCCGGTGAGTTTCAGCAGAACCCCTTCGGGGCTGCTGAGGCTCGGGATGCGGTCCATGTTGATATTGGGGTAATTCGCAAGGCAGGTCAATTCCTGATCCACCTGACCGCCCTTGAGAAAAAGACATTCGAGATCGGGATGATGCTGAGCGCGGGTCCAGTCGAGCAGCCGTTCCAGCGGGGCAAGGGCACGCGACGTAATCACCGCCGGACGCAGCGGCTCTAAGCGTTCAAGGCGGGTGTTCCTGATTTTGACAGAAATGCCACATTCACGCGCCGCAACCGCAAGAAAAGCACATTTGCGTTCATCGGATTCGACTAGCGACAGCGGGTTTTCCGCGCCGCCTGCCCCCATGATCGCCAGCACCAGCCCCGGCAAGCCAGCACCGCTGCCGATATCCATGATCAAGTCATGGGGGCGGGAAAGATGCCGGAAAACCTGGCCGCTATCGAGGATATGCCGCCGCCAGACATCATCCAGTGTTGCCGTGCTGACAAGATTGATTGACCGCTGCCAGCGTTTCAGCAGCGCCACGTAAATTTCGAGCCGCTGCCGTGTTTCACGGGAAACATCGAGGCGGTCACAGGCCTCCTCAGCACTGAGCGGCGCCACCATTGGATCAGGCCACCCGCCGCAAATGGCGGATAACCGCCACAACGGCCGCCGGGGTCAAGCCGGGCAGACGGTTGGCCTGGCCGATTGTCTCCGGCTTGTGGCGTTGCAGAATATCGATACTTTCGGCTGAAAGCCCGCCGATACCGGCATAATCGAGGTCCACCGGGATGGCGAGCGCCTCATCACGGCGCAGGGCATCAATATCCGCCTGCTGGCGCTGCACATAACCCTGATAACGGCAGTCGATCTCGATCTGGTTGTGCAGGCGGCTGTCGATTGCGGCAAGGTCGGGCCACAGCGGCACCAGCCGGGCGATCGTCATCCCGTCACGGGCGAGCAGGTCCGACGCGGATTGACGACGGCCATCACGGGTCACCGGCAGATCATGGGCTTTCAGCGCCGATGGCAGGGCTTCGGCTGTTTCCAGGATGCGCCGCGCCGTCGCCAGGGCATCCTTCTTCTGCCGCCAGTGGTGCAGGCGTTCAGCCCCCACCACCCCGATGCCTGCCGCCTTGTCAGTCAGCCGCTGATCAGCGTTATCAGCGCGCAGCAGCAGCCGGTATTCGGCCCGCGAGGTGAACATCCGGTAAGGTTCGGGCGCTCCCCGGGTGATCAGATCATCGATCATCACCCCGGTATAGGCCTCGGCACGGTCGAGAAAGAAGCCCGCGGTGGTGCCCCCAGCCGCCAGTGCCGCGTTGATCCCCGCCATCACCCCCTGAGCAGCAGCTTCTTCATAGCCTGTCGTGCCGTTGATCTGGCCGGCGAGATACAGCCCAGGCAGGGCCTTGACCTCAAGCTGCCGGGTCAGGGCACGGGGATCGATGCAATCATATTCGATGGCGTAGCCGTAGCGCATGATCGCGGCTTTCTCGAGCCCGGGGATCGAGGCGATCATCGCATCCTGAACCTCGCGTGGCAGGCTGGTCGAAATCCCGTTGGGGTAGACTGTCGGGTCATCGAGGCCTTCAGGTTCGAGAAAGACCTGATGCGAGCGGCGCTCGGCAAACTTGACCACCTTATCCTCAATGGAGGGGCAGTAGCGCGGCCCACTGCCCTCGATCTGGCCGGAATAGACCGCTGACCGGTGGATATTGGCGGCAATGATGGCGTGGGTTTCTTCGGTTGTCCGGGTGATCCCGCAGGCAATCTGCGGCACGGTGATCTTTTCCGTCAGGGTCGAGAATGGCAACGGCGGATCATCGGCAGGCTGCATTTCAAGGGCATCCCAATTGATGGTGCGGCCATCAAGACGCGCCGGTGTGCCTGTCTTGAGCCGTGCCATGGGCAGTTGCAGGGCCGGATCACGCAGCCGCCGGGCCAGATTGTTCGACGGGTCTTCACCAAAACGCCCAGCCTCACGGCGTTCTTCACCAAGATGGATGATGCCGCCGAGGAAAGTGCCGGTGGTCAGCACGGCCGCAGCAGCTTTCCAGCGGCGGCCGTCTTCGGCGACAAGCCCTTGCAGGACACCGTTTTCGACAATCAGATCACCGATGGCGGCTTCGATGATATCGACACCGTCCTGGTCATCGAGAAGCTGCTGGATCGCCTCGCGGTAAAGCCGCCGGTCAGCCTGAGCCCGGGGGCCGTGCACAGCCGGGCCCCGCGATTTGTTGAGCATCCGGAACTGGATTCCCGAACGGTCGATGGCTTTGCCCATGAGCCCATCCATGGCGTCAATTTCACGGACGAGATGACCCTTGCCGAGGCCGCCAATGGCCGGATTGCATGACATCTCGCCGATGGTATCGCGGCGCATGGTCAAGAGCCCGACCCGCGCCCCCATGCGGGCTGCGGCCGCCGCCGCCTCAACACCGGCATGGCCGCCGCCGACCACGAGAACATCATAATCGTGTTGTGATCCTGTCATGGCCTGACCTTGAACCCTCTTGGTACCTATTGCTGCAGGATTGACGCGACTGTACCGGCCTTGGCGTGTGCGGTCAATCATCCGCCGCCATCACCGATCGGGAAAAACCACCGCCGGTTGCTTATTTGCCGATACAAAACGAGGAGAAGATATGGTCGAGCAGATCCTCGACATCGACACGGCCGGTGATCCGGCCAAGGGCCGTGGCGGCAAGACGCAGATCTTCTGCCATCAGTTCCGGGGCTGTCATCAGCGGCTGGTCAAGCGCCCGGTCGAGGGCATCACGGGCAGTGGTGACAGCCGTCTGGTGGCGAATCCGTGTCAGCATCGCCGGTTCCGGCGG
>JBMHCY010000010.1:0-38375 GCA_049889655.1 Puniceispirillales bacterium (SeqCode) | reverse complement strand
CCGCTGGCGACGGCCGATCGACAGGATCGGCTGCATCGCGATCGGATAGACAACCAGCACCACCAGTGTCAGCAGCCAATCAAACCACAGCATCATCCCCACCATGGCGATCACCATCAGGATATCGCGGACAAGGTTATTGGCAAGGCGCATAAGGGCTTCACGGATCAGCTGCACATCATTCATCAACCGCGAGACAAACTCCCCGGCAGGCTGGGCAGTCACCACCGCCAGATCAGCCCGGATGAGATGTGCCGCCATGGCTTTCTGGATCCCGGTGGTGATCGTCAACGACAGTGACGTCACCTGCCTCACCTGAAGATACATGGCCACACCCTTGATGAAGGTGATGGCGATGATGATCGGCGGGATTGTCCAGACAAGATCGGGATCGGCTTCACCGAGGCCATCGAACACCTGCTGAATGAGCGCCGGATAGGCTGCTGCAGAGGCTGAAACCACTGCCATCAGCACAAGAACCAGGGCCAGTTCACCCCGGTGTTGCGAGACCCGCTCACGCCACAGCCGCATTAACAGGCCGCGGCCTTCTGTGGGGGGTGCTGATGGATAGTCTTCACTCATGCCGTATCAATACGCCTTTTTGGCGCAAACAACAATGATCAGCCTTGATCCGAGGTCTGGCTGATCGCTGCCAGTTTCTTCGAGGCTGCCGCCGCAATGGTGGCATCGTCGATATCATCGATGCTGCCAGGGGTATCCATCCGCCCAGGATCTGGCGGCAGGAAGGTTTCAATCAGTGGCGAATCCAGCACCGGCAGGGTGCTCGCGAAAATTCGGATTGCCGGGGTTCCCACCGCCGCAGCGATATTGATCAGGCTGGTATCATTGCCGATATAGAGAACCGCCCGGGCATGGAGACCGATGACCACATCAACAGGCTGGTCAAACACCATCAGCGGTGGCGGCGTCTCCTTTGAGAGTGCCGCGCCAACCGCTGCCCCGATCGTCGCCTCGGCCGGGCTGCCGCAAAGCGCGATACTATGGTCAGGATGATCCCGGGCGAGCCGGTCAATCAGCCCGGCAAAACGCTGGGGCCCCCATCGCCGTTCAGCATCCGCTGCACCGACACCGCAGATGATCAGTGGCCTGCCCGGGTCAACAAGACTGTCTGCCTCATGGCGCAGATGTTCCGGCGGTGTGATCCGCGGGTGGGTATCACGCGGGGAGATGCCTTTTCCGGCAGCAAAGGCAGCGACGCTGTCACGCGGATGCGCCTTTTTCATCGACGGATCAAGCGCACTGCTGTCATTGAGAAACTTCTGTTGGTGGCCAATCCCGTATCCCGACCGGAAGCGGATCCCGGCGAGCAGGGCAGCCGCAGCATAACGCCAGCTGCGGTGCAGGATCCAGATATGGTCAGCCCGGGCCGAGCGCATCAGCCCTGCCAGCCGAAAAAACCCCCGCACGCCGTCATGGGCCCCGCGCTGCCCCCGCACCGAACGATGCAGCGGCAGGATGGTGAGCCCTTCATGGTCACACAGCACCGCCGCAGCATGGGATGAAGGCTTGGCCATCAGGGTGATATCGTGGCGGGCAATCATTTCATCAAGCCACGGTTTGTGCCAGACCATATCGCCGATACCGACCATAGGCTGAACAACGAGAATACGCTTTCTGTCGTGATCGATAGCCAGGGTGTTCTCCATCAAAACCCGAAACCGTGAAGCCGGTCATCAAACCTCTTTGTCATCACTTAGCGAAAACCGCACCGAACGACAAATGATTTCACCGTCCCCCGACCCCGGCAAAGCGGTGGCGGATTGCCCGGACCTGGCTGGCAAAGCGGCTTCGCTTGGCGATCGAATCCCGCAACCGATGCAACCGGCGGCGCAGGCCGATCCCCGGCCCGTCATCGGACCATGGCTCCAACCCGTCATAGCCGATGGAGGTCGGTCGGCCTTCTTCGGTGAAAAGCGGCGGCAGCAGATGCAGCACCTGGCAATCATGATGCCACCAGTGATGGATCAGCCGGTCGAGCTCATAGCCATAGCGGAAAGGATGCCGCAGCATCCGTTGCGCCGCAGAGGCAGTGATAAAATACCCTTCGGAGCCCATGTCATTGCCCTTGAGGGCATAAAGCCCGGCCGAGGGGGCGATGACATGGATCAGTGCCCGCTTCAGTTTCAGCCGCCTGTTGGCGAGACTGACAATATCGAGGCGGTCGGCAATCCGCATCAATTCAGCCATCAGCATCAGGGTATCATCGCGCAGGGGGATGGCATCATCTTCAAAGATGAAGCCGCCGGGCTCACCGTTCGCGACAATTGTCTGCCAGGCGTCAAAATGGCTGAGCGCGCAGCCCATGGCATTGTCCTTCATCATGTGGTCAAGCCGGGACTGCCGTGCCCTGCCGTTGAACCTGGCCTTGTCAGCGTCAGGGAGATCAGCCCCGCGGACAGCATCGATAAACTGCGGGGTGAGCCCGATCGCCGAAAAGCGTTCTTCCAGCATCGCCCGCCGTTCGGTATCCTTTGCGAAACTGATGATATAGGCTTTGATTGCGGTCATGGGTTCTGTTTAGGCGAAACCCCGATAAGCGGCAAATGTTTTCAGTCCCCGGCCTTTTCATGCTAGGGTTTCCTGCAGTTTCCTTCAGTCCCCTGGACGCTGGCCAAAGTTGAACACAGAAATGGCATCCATGCTGAAATCGCCGCTTGGCGTAAAACTGATCACCCTGATCTCAAGCCTTGTTCTGAGGCTGCAACTGGCCAGCATCCGCTGGCAAACCCGTGATGAAGGTGGGCTGGCCTATCTGCGCAAAGCCGACAGCCCGGTGATCATCGTCAACTGGCACTGCCGCCTGCTGGCCATTCCGGCCATGCTCGGGCGCCGCTTCCCCACCGCCTATATCATCTCGCCATCAAAGGATGGCAGGCTGATCTCGGGCACGGTGGCCCCGCTCGGGGTGGAGACGATCTGGGGATCACGCAGCAAAGGCGCAGTCGGCGGCTACCGAGAGATGCGCCGCCGCCTGAAACAGGGCGGTCATGTGGGGATCACCCCCGATGGCCCCCGCGGCCCGGCCCGCAAGGCGGCCGACGGGGCGATTGCCCTGGCCCGGGCGAGCCGGGTTGTCATCATCCCGGTGGCCTGGTCGACATCCCGCATGAAACGGCTTGATACATGGGACAGGCTGGCGATCCCTGGCTGGTTCAGCCGCGGCATCCAATGCTGGGGAGCGCCGTTTGATTTGCCCGATGAGGCGGAAACCGACCGCCTGACCCTCGAACTCGAAGACCGGATCAACGCCATCACGGCGTCGGCGGATGCCTGTTTCGGCCACCCCCCGGACGACGCCGAACAACGCTATGGGATCATCAAGGAAAAACGCTGAGATGATCTATCGCCTGCTTACCACCCTGATCAGACCCTTCCTGCCCGCCTATCTTGTCTGGCGCAGCTGGCGCGGCAAGGAAGAACCCTCACGCCTCCCCGAACGCTATGGCCGGGCAACACAGAAGCGGCCGCCTGGCCGGGTGATCTGGCTGCACGCGGCCAGTGTTGGCGAGACCGTTTCGGCACTGGTACTGGCAGCATCGCTGCTTAAGCAGGACGAGGGGGCGACGGTGCTGATCACCTCAGGGACAGTGACATCCGCGGCCATGGTGGCGGAACGGACAGGTGATAGCGGCCTTGGTGACAGGATCATCCACCAGTATGTGCCGCTTGATATCACCCCGTGGGTCAACCGTTTCCTCGACCACTGGCAGCCTGATCTGGCGGTCATGATCGAGGGGGATCTCTGGCCCGGGCTGATTGTTGAAACGCACCGGCGCGGGATTCCCATGGCCATGGCCTCGGCACAGATTTCGGAGAAGTCCCTGCGGTTCTGGCAAACCCGGGGCAAGGTCCTTGCACGTCAAATTTTCGGGGCCATGAAGGTCATTTTCGCTGTCGATGCCGACCAGGCTGAACGGTTCCGGCAATTGCCGGTGGCAGCCTCGGCGGTCGTGGTTGGCGGGTCCATGAAAGCCGCCGCCATGCCACTGGCCAAGCGGCCCGAGATCACCCGTCATCTGGAAAAGGCCGCCAACGGCCGCACGGTGGTCCTGCTCGCCTCAAGCCATGAAGGCGAAGAGGCGCTGTTCATCGACGCTGTCGAAAGCCTTGTTCCAGCCCAGACACTGTCGGTCATCGCCCCCCGCCATCCCCAGCGCGCCCGGGCGATCATGGGGCTGCTCGAAGAAAAGGGGCTCACCTGCCGACAGCGTGCCGCTGAGGGCTGGCCTGCCCCCGAAGACAGGTTCTGGCTGGCTGACAGGATGGGCGAAATGGGCGGGCTGATCCGGGCAGCGGATATCATTGTCCTCGGGGGTGGCTTTGCCCCCCTCGGTGGCCATAACCCGATGGAGATGGCCGCCCTCGGCAAGGGAGTGATCAGCGGGGTCAATGTGTTCAAGAACACCAGCAGTTTTGATCTGCTGAAAGCCCGTGACGGTGTCATTTTCTGTGAAGACAGCACCTCGCTGGCGGAAAACCTGACACTGCTGATGGCCTCGCCGACACGGCTCGAACGCCACAATAACGGGGCCTTCAACGCGTGGAAATCGCTGGCCCATGATACCGATAGCGTGGCGGCCCGGCTGGCAGACCTCATGGGAGGGCAAGGCTGATGCCCCGGCGCGCCCCGTCATTCTGGCAGAACGACAGCCTGACAGCACAGCTGCTGACACCGCTGAGCCTTGTCTGGCGGCTGGCTGCACGCTTGAGGCAGGCAACCACGACAACCTTCCGGGCCGACTGCCCCGTCATCTGCATTGGCAATATCATGAGTGGCGGTACCGGCAAGACACCGATTGCCGCTGCTGTAGCCGCCGCAGCCAGAACGCGAGGCTGGCAGCCGGTCATCCTGACACGCGGCTATGGCGGGTCATCGCCGGGGCCGTTAACAGTGGACACCACCACCACGGCGGCCGAGGCCGGAGACGAAGCCCTCTGGCTGGCACAGACCTGCCCGGTTGTCATCAGCCGTGACCGGGCCCGGGGGGCCCGCCATATCATGGCAACAGGCCTGGGCGATCTGATTATCATGGATGATGGAATGCAGAATCCTGGGCTGCATCAGGATCGTCTTCTTGTGGTGTTTGGCGGCCGCACCGGGCTGATGAATGGCCGGGTGATCCCGGCAGGCCCCCTGCGAGAACCTCTCCCCAGCGGTCTTGCGCGGGCCGATGCTGTCGCCATCAGCGGCGATGACAGTACCGGCATTACCCGCCGGATCACCAGCCTCCACCCGGGGCTGGCCGTGGCTGCTGTGCCGCGCCGCCTTGACCCCGAAAGCCTGGCTTTGATCGGCAAAAGCCCGGTGATCGCCTTTGCCGGGATCGGCGATAATGACGGGTTTTTCACCATGCTCGAGGCGGCGGGGATCCAACTGCTCGGGAAAACAGGTTTTGCCGATCACCATCCCTATACCGCCGCCGAGATCGGCCACCTGCGGGAGAATGCTGACCGACAAGAGGCCGTGCTGGTGACCACCGAAAAAGACAAGGCCCGGCTCGGCAAAGATGGTGACGGGATCATCGCTGTCAGGCTGGTGGTGGATCTGCCTGATCTGCTGTTGGACAAGATTCTTCCGCGGCGGTAGAGTGGCCGCATGATCAAGCATCTGGCAAAACGCATCCGTCAGGGCCTCGGCTGGCCGCTCGAGGCCGCTATTGTCTATGCCCTTGTCTGGTTGATCCGCATCACCCCTGTCCGGTTTGCCTCAGCCTTTGGCGGGGCCCTGTTCGGGACGATCGGCCCGATTTCCCCATGGAACCGTCGGGTGATCTTCAACATCGGCTATGCCATGCCCGAAACCGATAGCGGCCAACGGCGCCGGATCGCCCGCCAGGCCTGGCACAACATGGGCCGCGTGGTGGGGGAGTTTTTCCATATCGAAACCCTCATGAAATCCGGTTATGTGAGCCTCGAAGGCGGGGAGCATCTTGATCCGGAACGGGGCGGAATGCTGATCGGGGCGCATCTCGGTTGCTGGGAGCTGATTGGCGGCCCAGCCCTGATGCAGGGCTATGCGGCCAGCTGTGTTTACCGGCCGACCAACAACCCGCTCGTCAACGCCCTTCTCCACAAGAGAAACCGTGTCTACACCCGAGTCTATGAAAAAGGCCGTGACGGTGCCCGCGGGATCACCGAGACGATCCGCCGCAAGGAATTTTTCTCAATGCTGGTGGATCAGAAATTGCGTGAAGGGATCATGCTCGATTTCTTCGGGCACAAGGCCAGTACCGCTGTCGCCCATGTCAAGGCAGCCCTGCGGATGGATGTGCCGATCCTGATGGTGCAGATGGTTCGGGTTGGCGGCTGCCACCAGAAACTCATCGTCAGGCCGCTTGACCTCAAGGTTGATGGCCGTGGCCGTAAGGCTGATATGCCTGAAAATGTTGCTGAAATTGCCTCACGGATCAACACGATCATCGAAGGCTGGATCAGGGAAAACCCGGGCCAGTGGCTCTGGCATCATCGCCGCTGGCCAGCCTCCAAGGGTGAGGCTGAAGAAGCCTAGAACAGATCGCCCTGACCGCTGTCATCAGCCCGGGGGCTGCGCTTTGGCCGTACCGGTTTTGACGGTTTCGTGCCATCGCCTTCACCCAGCACGGCATCGCGCTGGCCATCAGCAAAGCGGATCAAGACCGGCTGGCCGTCAGGGGCTTCGGCGGCTGACCGCATGATGCTTCCTTCGGCCGTGCTGACAATCGCAAAACCACGATCAAGGGTGCGCTGGAAAGAGGTGCTCTCAAGCAGGCGGGAGGCCTGTTCAAGCCGCTGCCCGGCAGTCTCGACACGCTGCCGCAGACTTGCCGCCAGACGTTCCACCAATAGTGCCAGCCGGGCTTCCCCCCGGGCCATGGTTTCAACCGGCGGCACCAGCCTCTCACCGCGGCGGCCGAGTTTTTCCGCTTTGGCCCTGAGAAGATTTTCGATCACCTGATCACCACGCATGGTCAGCCGCCCAAGGGCTTCCTGAGCATCGGCCAGTTGCTGTGCCGGGGTTGGCAGACGCTCCCGGACACGGCCGAGGCGGCGGTCGCCTTCGGCAAGACAGGCATCGATCTGCTGGTCGAGGCTGCGGCTGGCCAGATCAAGCCGCTGGCCCCGGCTTTCGATCACCAGCCCCGGGTCACCCATGGCGCGTTCAAGCCCCCGCAGCCTTTCACCGGCATCTTCGATCTTGCGGCCCATGGCACGGCTGATCCGGGCAGCGGATTCGTTCAGCCTTGCTTCGATCTCGGCCGCCACCGGCGTCGCCATTTCAGCCGCGGCAGTCGGGGTCGGGGCGCGGCGATCGGCAGCATGGTCAATCAGGGTTGTATCGGTTTCATGGCCGACAGCGGAGATCAGCGGCAGGCGGCAGGCGGCAGCCGCCCGGACCACCGCTTCATCATTAAAGGCCATCAGATCTTCGAGCGAGCCGCCCCCGCGGGCGACAATCACAGTGTCGGGTACCGGCATCCCCGCCGGGGCATTGTCGATGAGCCCATCAAAACCGTTGATCGCGGCAGCGATCTCAGGGGCGGCGGCGTCCCCCTGGACGAGCACCGGCCAGACCAGCACATGAACCGGAAATCTTTCCGACAGCCGATGCAGGATATCGCGGATCACCGCCCCGGTGGGGCTGGTGACCACCCCGATCACCCGCGGCATGGCCGGGATCGATTTTTTTCGCTCCGGGTCAAACAGCCCTTCCGCAGCGAGCCGCCGCCGGCGTTCTTCGAGCTGTTTGAGGATCGCGCCTTCACCGGCAATCTCGACATCCTGAACAACGATCTGATATTTCGACCGGCCAGGGAAGGTGGAAATCTTGCCGGTGACAATCACCTCGAGCCCTTCTTCGGGCATGGTGGTCAGCCCGGCGGCAACGCCTTTCCAGCACACCGCATCAAGGGTCGACTGATCATCCTTGAGCGTGAAATAGAGATGCCCCGAGGCGGCGCGGGTCGGCCGCGAGACCTCAGCCCGCACCCGAACATGGTCAAAGACGCTCTCGACCGTGCGTTTGAGCCGTTTTGACAGATCATCAAGGGTATAGACGGCCTTGTTGCCATCACCATCTGGAGTGATTTCATCCTGCATGCTATGAAAGATGTTTCATATTCGCCCCAAGGTCAATTGCAGACGAGAGGACCCCCCATGAAAGTGCTGATTATCGGAAGCGGCGGCCGTGAACACGCCCTTGTTGATGCTGTTGATCGCTCGCCGCTGCTGACCGAGATGATTGTCGCTCCGGGCAATCCCGGCATGGAAAAGATGGCCCGGCGGGAGGCGATCGCTGCTGATGATCTTGACGGCATCGTCAGTTTCGCCCGTGATCAGGCTGTTGACCTTGCCATTGTCGGCCCCGAAGCACCGCTGGTGGCGGGGCTTGCCGACCGGCTGGACGACGCCGGGATCGCCGTTTTCGGGCCCTCGGCAGCAGCAGCCGAACTCGAAGGATCAAAGGGTTTTGCCCGGGCGTTCTGTGCCCGCCACAATATCCCCCAGCCCGGGTTTGAACGTTTCGATGACCGTGAGAGCGCCCTCAGCCATCTTCGCCACAACTATGCCGACCGGGGGGTTGTCATCAAGGCGGATGGTCTTGCGGCAGGCAAGGGGGTGATCGTCGCCGATACCCTGGCCGAGGCCGAGGCTGCTGTCACATCGATGCTCGATGGCGGGGCCTTCGGGGCTGCTGGGGCAAGCGTTGTGATCGAGGATCGTATTGAGGGGGTCGAGGCATCCCTGTTTGCACTGGTCGATGGCGAAAACGCCATCCTTATGGGAACCGCGCAGGATTACAAACGTGCCCATGATGGCGATACCGGCCCCAATACCGGCGGCATGGGGGCGATCTCACCGGCCCCGGGGCTTGATGAAGCCACCCTTGATGACGCCTGGCAGCGTATCGTGCTGCCGACAGTGCGCGGCATGGCCGAAGAAGGCCGCCCCTATCGCGGCTTTCTCTATACCGGGCTGATGCTCACCGCTGACGGCCCTCAGGTGATCGAATACAATTGCCGTTTCGGTGATCCGGAAGCCGAGGTGATCCTGCCGCGCCTGTATGGGGATCTGCTGTCGGTTCTGCTGACAGCTGTCGAGGGCGGGCTCGGCCACAGCACGATGCGCTTTCATGATGATGTCACGGTGACCGTGATCATGGCCAATGGTGGCTATCCCGGGGCCTACGAAAAGGGCGGTGTCATTACCGGTCTTGATGCGGATGATGACCGGAGCACGGTCTTTCATGCCGGAACCAGCCGTGGTGATGACGGCGCGATCCTGGCCACCGGCGGCCGCGTGCTGGCCGTCACAGGCCGCGGCCAGAATGCCGTAGAGGCCCGCACCGCCGCCTATGATAGGGTCAGCCGCATTACCTGGCCCGGGGCATTCTTTCGCAAGGATATCGGCAAGGCCCGTTAACGGCGGGCGGCAAAGAACGCTTTCAGCAATTGGGCCGCCACCTCGCCCCTGATGCCGGAATAGATATCCGGGGCATGGTGGCAGGTGGGGTGGCTGAACACCCGTGCGCCATGGGCAACCCCGCCTGATTTTTCATCATCCGCCCCGTAATAGAGCCGCCTGATCCGGGCATGGCTGATCGCCCCGGCACACATCGGGCAGGGCTCCAGCGTCACCCAGAGATCGCACTCATCAAGCCTGATCTGACCGAGGGAAGCCGCAGCCTGCTGCAGCACCAGCATCTCGGCATGGGCTGTCGGGTCCTTGTCTCTCTCAACCCGGTTGGCGGCGGCGGCGATAATCTGGCCGTCAGCATCAGTGATCACGGCCGCCACGGGCACTTCCCCCGCCTTGGCCGCAGCTTCCGCCAGCCGCAGGGCCTCCTGCATCGGGTGATCTCTGAAAGCGTGTGCTGTCATGGTCAAGACAATCGCATAATTTGCCATTCTGCGCTATGGTCTGTGATTGCGAAGCCCTGCCCGCGAAAGTGATGCGATGAAAAAACGTTCCGGTTCCTCCCCCAAATCTTCCAGCACAGCTGATCTGGCCAGGCTCTTTGCCGGGACAGAGGCAAAGCCTGAACGGCTCGCCAAACGGATCGCCGCAGCCGGGCTCTGCTCACGGCGTGATGCCGAGGCCTGGATCACCGCCGGGCGTGTCAGCATCAATGGGGCTCTGCATACAAGCCCGGCCCATAATGTGCAGCCCGGCGACATGATCACGGTTGATGGCAAAACGCTGCCGAAAATCGAACCGCCGCGGCTCTGGCGGTATTACAAACCGCGTGGCCTGATTGTCAGCCATCGGGACGATCAGGGACGGCAATCAATTTTCGATGTCCTGCCCGATGATATGCCGCGGGTTGTCAGTGTCGGCCGCCTCGATCTTGATTCGGAAGGGCTGATCCTGCTCACAACCAGCGGTGATCTTGCCCGCCATCTCGAGTTGCCGACAACCGGCTGGAGCCGCAAATATCGGGTTCGGGTCCATGGTCGGGTCGACCCTTCGAGCCTCGCCGGTCTGGCTGACGGGGTCACCATTGAAGGGGTGCGGTATCAGGGGATCAGGGCCGAACTCGACCGCCAGGGCACCAGCAACGCCTGGCTGACCATGGTCCTGAAAGAGGGCAAGAACAGGGAAATCCGCCGCGTCATGGAGCATCTCGGCTATCGTGTCAGCAGGCTGATCCGAGTCTCCTACGGGCCGTTCACCCTGAACACGCTCGATGATGGTGACCTGGAGGAAATCCGCCCTGCCGTGCTCCGTGACCAGCTGGGGCTGCCCCGGGAAAAGGCCCCGGCACGACCGGCTAAAGCTCCACCCAAATCCTACAAACCCCGATCCACCCGGAACCCGTCAAACCGTGGCGGCACAACACCTGCCAGGGCGGCGAAAGGAAAATCAGATGCGAATCATCAGCGGCAAAAAACGCGGCGCCCTGCTCGCCGTTCCTGAGGGTCTCTCCGTCAGGCCGACCGCCGATCGCACCCGTGAAGGCCTTTTCAATCTGCTGACCGGGGGGCGTTACGGCAAGCCGCTCGAGGCCCGGGTCATCGCCGATGTCTTTGCCGGCAGTGGCAGCATGGGGCTCGAGGCCTGGTCACGCGGGGCCATGCAGGTGGTCTTCATCGAAAACGGTGAGGACGCGTTCGCCGCCCTTGAGGGCAATATCGCCAAACTCGGCTGCGGTGATGCTGTCCGTGCCCTGCGGCGTGATGCGACACGGCGGCTGGCCTGGCCTGCCGCCCCTGCCGGGCTGGTTTTTCTCGACCCACCCTGGCGCAAGCACGATGCTGATCCTGATCTCGCCGGACAGGCCCTTGAAAACCTGCTGGCGGCGGGGGCGATTGCCGATGATGCGCTGATCAGTGTTGAGCATGATCACCGCCGGCTGCCGGAACTGCCGGCTGCAATGACCCACCTTGAAACCCGGCGCTGGGGCAAATCCGCCTGCAGTCTTTATCGGCACGCGGCCTAACGCCGGGCAAACAGGCTTTCGATTTCCGCAAGGCTGAGCGCGATCCAGGTTGGGCGACCATGGTTGCATTGGCCGGAACGCGGCGTGATCTCCATCTCCCGCAACAGCGCATTCATCTCATCAGCATTGAGCCTGCGACCGGCACGCACCGAGCCATGGCAGGACAAGGTTGCCAGAATATGGTTGATCCTGTCTTCGAGGATCGTGCTGCTGCCCAGCGTCTTGAGCTCGGCGGCAATATCATCGAGCATCGCCGCCACACCGGCATCACCAAGGATCGCAGGCACTTCGCGGACAAGCACAGCACCTGTCCCGAAAGCTTCGATAACAAGCCCGAGATTGGCCAGCATCTCGGCATGATCAAGCAGCAGCCCGGCCTCAGCCGCCCCGGGTTCAACCACTTCCGGCAACAGCAGCAGCTGGCGTTCAATGTCGCCTTTGGCCAGCGCCGCTTTCATCCGTTCCAGCACCAGCCGTTCATGGGCGGCATGCTGATCAACAATGACGATCCCCTCGGCGGTTTCCGCCACGATATAGGTTTCATGCAACTGTGCCCGGGCCGCCCCCATGGGGTAATCGGCGGCATCAGGGGCAGATGCGGCGGCATCATCACCGCTGGCAGTTTCGGCGGCATCCGCCTGGCGGGCCTGCGGCAGGGCATCAAAGCCTTCACTGAATTGAGGCGATTGCCAATCAACACCCGTCGATGACGGGGCGGCATAGCTGCGGCCATAACTGCCGCGATAGCGCCCCCCGGACGGGGCCCGGGACTGCCGCATCCGGTCAAGCATCGCGGCACTGCCTTCGGCGGTGGTCTGCTGGCTGGCAGCCGCAAGCACCGCCTGCAATGCCCCGATGATCAGGCCGCGAACCCGGGCGGCATCCCTGAACCGGACTTCAGATTTCGCCGGATGGACATTCACATCAACCTGATCAGGGGGCAGGTCGACAAACAGGACCGCCTGCGGATAGCGGCCCCGCGGCAGCGTATCACCATAGGCCGCCCGCACCGCCGCAACCCACTGGCGATCACGGACAGGCCGGTTGTTGACATAGAGATGGACACCATCTGCCGCCGCCCGGTTCAGGGTCGGCAGACCGGCAAAACCGCGCAGGCTGATCTCATCACGACGGGCATCGATCGGCACCGCTTCATCGGCAAAAGCCCCGCCCATGACATCACGCATCCGCAGCCGGGTGTTCTCTGCCCGGTCAGCCCCGCGGCGAGGCGGCAGATCAAAAATGCGGCGGTCATCATCGGCAAGGCTGAAGCCGGTTTCCGGGTGCGCCATGGCAAGCCTGCGGACAACATCAATGGCCAGCCCGGCTTCGGTGCGTCTTGTCTTGAGAAACTTGAGCCGTGCCGGGGTCGACAGAAACAGATCGCTGATCTCAACCCGTGTCCCGCGCTGGCGGGAAGCCGGACGGACAGGTGCAACACGGCCCTGATCAACACTGATCGAAAACGCCTCATCGGCACCGTCACGGCGGCTTGTGATCACCAGATGGCTGACTGACCCGATCGAGGGCAGGGCCTCGCCACGGAAACCGAAATGGCGGATATCGCTGATATCATCATCGGGCATCTTGGAGGTGGCGTGACGCTGGACAGCAAGCGCCAGTTCATCAGCATCCATGCCGATCCCGTCATCATCGAGGGTAATGCCGCCAAGGCTGCCTTCATGGAGCCGGATATCGATCTGCCCGGCCCCGGCATCGATGGCGTTTTCCACCAGTTCCTTGACAGCACTCGCCGGCCGTTCAACAACCTCGCCCGCGGCGATCTGGTTGATCACGGTATCGGGCAGCAGGCGAATGGCGGGTTTCATGATCTATTCGATGGCCAGAGGCGTTTTCTGCACCGGATCAATCGCAGGGGTCGGGGTTGCGGTCAGGTCCTCACCTTCGGAAATGGCCTTGCGGATGCGGCGGGCCTCGGCATCAGAAACGAGATTGGGGCCGACATTCGGCTGGCCGCCAAAGAGGATTTGAATCGGCAGCCGCTTTTCGATCTGCAGGCCGATGGTTTCTTCGTCAATCCGGGTGCGGATATCAGGGTCGGCCTCATCAAGGCCAAACAGTGTATCGAAGCCGGCGACTTCGGTTGTTGCGGAGCGGGTCAGCACCTGATCGGTGATTGAGACAGCATCATTGCGTGCCGGTTCGGCAGCGGCATCATCACCGGGACGCAGGTTGAAATTAGGCGGCAGGGTCAGCGGCGGCCGCACCACGACCTGAAATTCATCAGGTGATGATTTGGATTTGCCGAGTGCCTTGTCAAAACTGGAACAACCGGACAGCAGGGCCACCCCTGTACATGCTACAATGCTGAGCAAAACCGCTTTTTTCATCCGTTCACTCCTCTTTGGCCCGGGCTTCCCACAGTGATGCCACAATGATCAGCCCCGCGCCAGTGGTAATGGCCATATCCGCCAGATTAAACGCCGGCCAATGCCATTGCCCCGCGTGGAGATCAATGAAATCGACCACCCGGCCATAGATGACCCGGTCAATGCCGTTTCCGGCAGCACCCCCGGCCATCATCAAACCGCCAAAGCAAGCATAATTGCCCCAGCGACGGGCGTAAAGGGGTAAGCCGAGGGCAACGGCAAAAGCCACAAGCGCCAGCAGATACCGGGACAGCTCGCCGCCATTCTGCAGGAAGCCGAAACTGATCCCATCATTCCACACCGGCACGATATTGACGAACGGCAGCACCTCGATAATGCGTGGCGGGTCAAAAACAGTTGCAAGAGCGATTTTCTTGGTCAGGGCGTCAAGGATGGCCACCGCCACGACCGGGATAAAGAGTTTGACAGGAAACCCTTTGCCGATCATGCCGCATCCATGGTTGAAACCACAGTCTCGCAGCGCCCGCAGAGCGCCTCGTCTTCGCTGCCCACTTCCGGCAGAACCTTCCAGCACCGCTGGCATTTCCCGCCTTCGGCAAGCCCGATCACAGCCCCGATGGTCTGGTCATCATCAAGCGTGAACGCCCCGGCCGGAACATCACCCGCCTCCAGCGTCACCGCCGAGGTGATAAAGATATCAGCGGCATCAAGACCGTCAAAAGCTCGGATCACGGAATCCGGCGCATAGAGATGCGGATGTGCGAGCAGGGATGATTTCACCTCGCCGGCAGCACGCATTTTCTCAATCGCCCCGTTGACCACCAGACGGGCCTGGCGGATATGGCCCCAGCGCGTCACCAGGTCTTCATCGGCCCAGGTGTCGGGCAGGTCAGGCCAGGTTTCAAAATGAACCGACCGGCTCCAGTCCTGATAGCGTGTCTGCCAGGCTTCTTCTGCGGTGAAGCAGAGAATGGGGGCGATCCACGGCACCAGACAATGGAACAGCTGATCCATCACCGTGCGGCAGGCGCGGCGTTCAATCCCGGCCGGGTCCGCACAATAGAGCGTATCTTTGCGGATATCGAAATAGAAGGCCGACAGATCGTTGTTGCAGAAATGGTGCAGGGTGGTGAAGACCAGATGGTAGTCATGGCCTTCAATGGCCTTGCGGATCGTCGCATCCACCGCATGGAGCCGGGCCAGAACCCAGCGTTCCAGTTCAGGCATATCGGCGAAATCCACCTTTTCCGCGTCGCTGTAGCCATCGAGGCTGCCCAGCAGGTAACGGAAAGTGTTGCGCAGGCGGCGGTAGTGATCCACCTGACGCTGGAGAATTTCCGGACCGATGCGGAGATCATCGTAATAGTCAGAATTGGCAACCCAGATGCGCAGGATATCCGCCCCGTTCTGCTTGATCACATCCTGGGGGGTGACGGTGTTGCCGAGGGATTTGGACATCTTCCGGCCCTGTTCATCAAGCACAAAACCGTGGGTCAGGACGCTGTCATAGGGGGCCCGGCCCCGCGTCCCGCAGGATTCCAGCAGCGAGGAATGGAACCAGCCACGATGCTGGTCAGACCCTTCAAGATACATATCCGCAGGCCAGGCCATATCATCATTGCCCTCGAGCAGAAACGCATGGGTTGAGCCGCTGTCAAACCAAACATCGACAATATCCTGAACCTGATCATAGGCTGCCGGATCATAATCCTCACCGAGGAAACGTTCAGGCGGGCTGGCGAACCAGGCATCAGCCCCCTCAGTCTCAAACGCTGCCACGATCCGGTCGATTACCGCCTGATCACGCAGCGGCTCACCCGAGGCCTTGTGAACAAAAACCGGAATGGGCACACCCCAGGCACGCTGGCGGCTGATGCACCAGTCGGGGCGGGTGGCGATCATGCTGGTCAGGCGTGTCTGCCCCTGCGGCGGGTAGAACGCGGTTTCGGCCAGTGATTTCAGTGCCGCATCACGGAGCCCGTGGCTTTCCATCGAGATGAACCACTGAGGGGTGTTGCGGAACATCAGCGGCGCATGGCTGCGCCAGGAATGGGGATAGGAATGGGTGACTGTCCCGCGGCCCGTCAGCCCGCCGTGTTCGGCCAGCAGATCGGCGATCTTTTCATTATCCTTGAGCGCTGACATCCCGGCAAAGATCGGCAGGTGTTCCATGATCCGGCCATCAGCCCCCACGGTTTCGGGTACCGGCACACCATGGGCGATCCCAAGCAGATAATCCTCCGCCCCGTGGCCGGGGGCGATATGGACAATCCCTGTGCCCTGGTCGGTGGTGACATAATCCGCCGGCAGCATTGGCACTTCATGGTCATAGCCATCGGCATGGAGCGGATGGTGCAGCACGGTATCGGCAAAGGCTGATGCCGGGACAGCGGCTTCCCGCTCAAGCCCGGTGATGCCGCAGGCCTCGGCGACCGTATCGGCCAAGGCATCGGCCAGCACAAGGCGTTCACCGACCCGGGTCAGGCTGTTTTCATCGACAGTTTTGACCACCCAGATGCTGTAATCGATATCCTCGCCATAGGCCGTGGCGCGGTTCCCGGGCATGGTCCAGGGGGTCGTTGTCCAGATCACCACGGTTGCGCCTTCAAGGGCGGCATGGCCAGTTCTGACCACCGGAAAACGGGCATAGATGGTGGTTGAGGTGCGGTCAAAATATTCGATTTCGGCTTCCGCCAGGGCTGTCTTTTCGACTGCCGACCACATCACCGGCTTGGAGCCCCGGAACAGCGAGCCGTTCATCAGGAACTTGCCGATCTCGCGGGCGATGACAGCCTCTGAAGAATATTTCATCGTCGAATAGGGATCATCCCAGTTGCCCATCACCCCGAGCCGCTGGAATTCTTCGGATTGCACATTCATCCAGTGGCTGGCGAAATCCCGGCATTCTTTGCGGAACTCGACAATCGGCACCTGATCCTTGTCTTTGCCCTTCTTGCGGTAGGTTTCCTCGATCTTCCATTCGATCGGCAGGCCGTGGCAATCCCAGCCCGGGACGTAGTTGGCATCCTTGCCGAGGCCGGATTGGAAGCGGTTAATGATATCCTTCAGGATCTTGTTGAGCGCATGGCCAATATGAAGGTTGCCGTTGGCATAGGGCGGCCCGTCATGAAGAATGAATTTCTCGCACCCCTCGCGATGGGCACGCAGTTTGCTGAAGAAATCCATGTCCTGCCAGGCGGCAAGAATCTCCGGTTCTTTCTTGGGCAGACCGGCCCGCATGGGAAACTCGGTTCTGGGCAGTAAAACAGTGGATTTGATATCCTTGGTCATGATCCGGTCAATCCTGTCTGGTCTTGATGAAAGGCGCGTGCCGTCGCTGCATCCCTGTCAATCTGTTCCTTGAGCGCTTCTATACCGTCAAATGCCTGTTCAGGTCGAATAAAATCCAGCAGCATGACGTTAAGCCGCTGGCCATAGAGATCACCATCATAATCAAAAAGATTGACCTCCAACAAGACACCGCGGTCTTCGACCGTCGGCCGTCGCCCGAAATTGGCCACCCCTGCCTTGAGCTGTGCCCCGGGTTGATCTGCGAGGCGCACCGCGACCGTATAGACACCATGGCGCGGGGCCTGCATTTCAGGGCAGCGCAGATTGGCGGTGGGAAACCCGATCAGGCGGCCGCGCTGATCACCGCCGACAACCTCACCACTCATGATATAGGGGCGCCCGAGCAGCGTCCGGGCCATGCCCACATCGCCCTCGGCCAGGACCGTCCGGATGCGGCTTGAGGAGATCACCTCACCATCTTCATGATGCAGATCACAGGGACAGGCGGTGATGCCCACTGACCCGCCGAGGCTGTCAATCAGGTCCATGTTGCCGCTGCGGTCATTGCCGAAAGCGAAATCATGGCCGGCGTGCAACTGGCTCACCCCAAGTGCCGGCAGAATACCGGTGATGAAATCCGTCGCGCTTGTCTGCCGCAGCGCATCATCAAAACGGATGCTGATCACATGGTCGATGCCGCAGGCTGCCAGAAAAGAGGCCTTGTCCTGATCATCAGCGAGGCTGAAACCGGGCTTGTCAGGGGCAAAAAACCGGCGCGGATGCGGGCTGAAGGTGATCACCGCCGCATCATGGCCCTGATGGCCGCGTGTCTGGCCGATCAGGCGCTGATGCCCCCGGTGGACACCATCGAAATTGCCGATCGCGGCGGCCAGCGGTTTGTCCAGATCAAGCGGCGCAGCACCAACGTGCCATTCATGGCACTTGAACGAAACCGGAAGATCAAGTTGAGGAAGCATGGAGGCTGTCATCTCTGGAAATGGGGCAGAACGAAGTTTCGGAAACCGAGGTTTAGCAAAAATGATGAGGCTTGACCATCCCTCGGCGGCTTGCTGTTGAACAAGCCCGCGGGCTCTGGCAAGATAACCCAAGAAAGGATGCCATCGTGCTCGAAAACTCTCTTCAGTTCATGTCTTTTGATTTTAGCATCATTGCCGACTGGGCCGGTAATGTCGTCTCCGGTCTGGTGATCATCATCATCGGCGTGTTCGTCTCACGCAAGGCCAACACGGCGACACGGCGGGCGCTCGAAAAGATATCCGGCTTCGACCGCACGCTGATCCCGCTTTCGGCCTCGATCATCCGTTACGGCATCCTGCTGGTGACTCTGGTGGCCGCGCTCGGCAGTTTCGGCATCCAGACCACCTCGATCATCGCCGTTCTCGGTGCAGCCGGGCTGGCCATCGGCCTGGCCCTGCAGGGGACACTCTCGAATGTTGCCGCCGGGGTGATGCTGCTTTTTCTGCGTCCGTTTCAGGCCGGTGACTGGATCGAAACCGGCAGTCATTCCGGCACAGTGAAGGAAATCGGGCTGTTCACCACGATCATGATCACCTTTGACAATATCTATATCTCGATCCCCAATTCCTCGATTTGGGGGGCGACCATCACCAACCATTCGCAGCATGAAACCCGGCGCATGGATATCGATATTGGCATTAGCTACAGCAGTGATCTTGATCTGGTGGAAAAGACACTGCTGGCACTGGCCGATGATGAACGGGTGCTCACCTCACCGGAACCGCAGTTTCTGGTGGTTTCCTACGATGACAGCGCCATCACGGTGCGGCTGCGGCTCTATGCCCGCTATGATGATTTCTTTGCTCTCAACTGGGATCTGCTGCGGCGTCTGAAACCGGCCCTCGATAAGGCCGGGATCGAAATACCCTTCCCTCAACGCGAATACAGATTGCTGTCCTGACCGTATCGTTCATGTCTCACCCGCCGCATCACCCCATCACCCGAGAAGCTCTTGCCAGCGGCGCGATCCAGCAGATGGTGCAGGAACGCGACGGCGGCGAGCACGATATGCTCGATGATGCTGCCCTGCTGGCATCACGGCGCAGCATGGTTGCTGATAATGTCAGCGAGGATGTCTGGCTGTTCGGCTATGGCTCGCTGATCTGGAATCCCGTTGTCGAGGTCAAGGAAACACGGCATGGCCGGATTTATGGTTATCGCCGCCGGTTCTGCCTGCGGACGATGATCGGCCGCGGCACCCCGGAAGCACCGGGGCTTGTGCTGGGGCTTGATCATGGCGGGTCCTGCACGGGACTGGGAATCAGAATCGATGCCGCCATCGCCCCCCAGGAACTTGACCTGGTCTGGAAGCGCGAGATGCTGAACGAATCCTACCATCCGGCCTGGGTCAATATCCATACCGACAGCGGCATCATCCGCGGACTGACCTTTGTCATGAACCGCAAGCACCGCAGTTACGCCCCGGATCTTTCTGTTGATGAAAAGGTCTCGATGATCGCCAATGCCCACGGCTTCATCGGCCCCTGCCGTGACTATCTGACCGAAACCCTGGCCAGCCTCGATGAGCTCGGGATCAGAGACCGTTATCTGGAAGATATCGCCCGCCGCATCGACCAGCTCCCCGCAGGCTGAAAAACACTGGAAACCCGGCGCGATTAGCCCTAGTATGCGCGCCAGGCGAGTGTGGCGGAACCGGTAGACGCAGTGGACTCAAAATCCACCGGTGGCAACACCTTGAGAGTTCGAGTCTCTCCACTCGCACCAATTCTCTTTCCGGGATGTTTTCTTCAAGGCCCAAACCGATGGCGGAAAAACCCTCGCTCTATGACCGGATGATCCTGACCATACCGGGGATGCAACGTCTCCAGGACTGGGTGATCTCGCTTGGCAACCGTCCATCGGCCCTGCATTGGCTGCTGGGGCTGACATTTCTTGAATCGATCATCTTTCCCATCCCCACCGATCCCCTGCTGGCCGGCATGGTGCTGGCCCGGCCGCAGCATTACATCAGGCTGACACTGCTGATGACGGTTGCTTCAGTGCTTGGCGGCATTGGCGGCTGGATGGTCGGTGTCTATCTTGGTCAGGCGGTCACCACCATGGGCTGGCTGGGGGATTCGGCAGCCTATGAGGCGATCACGGCAGCACTTGAACGGCATGGCTGGCTGTTGATCCTGATTGGTGCGCTGACCCCGTTTCCCTATAAACTGACCGTCGTGACCGCAGGGTTTTTCGGGATTGGCGCCCTGCCGCTCGTGCTGGCCTCGATGGTTGGCCGCGGCATCCGATATTTTCTGGTCGCATCGATCATCCGTTTCCGCCAGAATACGGCTCTGGCCAGTCTGCTGACAGCAGTCCTGGTTGGCCTGTTCGTCTTTTTTGGATGGTATGTGCAATGATGCGGATGCTGCAAAAAATTCAGCCCAGTCAGGCTCTCGTGCTCCTCGGGCTCGGCTCCGGCGGGCTGCTGGGGGCGGCGCTCGTCTTCCAATACGGGTTCGGGCTGTGGCCCTGCACGCTCTGCCTGTGGCAACGCTGGCCGCACTGGCTGATGCTGGGGCTGGCCGGGCTCGCTCTTTTTCTGGGTCCCTGGGCCGTCTTGCCGCTCATGCTGCTGGCGGTGCTCGCGCTGCTGACCACTGCCGGGATCGCGCTCTGGCACAGCGGTGTTGAATGGGGTGTGCTGCCGGGACCTTCGGCGTGTTCCGGCGGGCTGTCCCTTGATGGTGACCCTGCCGCCGTGCTCGATGCCATGCTGGCCGGATCAGCGCCCCGCTGCGACGAGGTGCCATGGTCCTTTCTCGGGCTGAGCATGGCAAACTGGAATGCAGTTATTTCACTGGCCATGGCAGCAGTTGCCGCGGTCATGCTGGTCAGACTGATCGCATCACGCAAGCTCCCGGCCGGGGCATCTTGAGGAGGACGTTACCATGACCGAAACAACCAAAGAACGTATCGAACGCATTCTGCGGGTGGATCATGCTGGCGAACTCGGGGCCAAGCGCATCTATGAAGGCCAACTGGCAGTGCTCGGGCATCACCCGGTGGCCGAAGAAATCGAGCACATGAAAGAGCAGGAACAGCATCATCTCGATACATTTGAGAATCTGCTCAACGATTACGAAGCCCGGCCGTCGGTGATGTCACCGCTTTGGAACAGTGCCGGGTTTGTGCTCGGTGCCGTCACTGCCGCCATGGGGCCGAAAGCCGCCATGGCCTGCACCATTGCTGTCGAGGAAGTCATCGGCGAGCATTATCAGGATCAGGTCAATCAACTCGATGACAGCCACGAGGACCTGAAAAAGATTCTCGCCCAGTTCCGTGATGAAGAACTTGAACACCGTGACACGGCCATTGACCATGATGGGGAGGATGCTGTCGGCTACCCGGTCATGCGGCAGATCATTCAGGCCGGTTGCCGGACAGCGATCAAACTCGCCGAACGCTATTAGACCTGGATCGCCTCTTCGAGGATGATATCGCCGGGTTCGGCGTGACCGTCACTTTCCAGTTCGGTATCCCAATAGAGATAATCACGCCAGGAATGATGAAGGTGGTTGGGCGGAAACCGCCTGCCGTTTTCCTGCAATTGCCAGGTGGTGGGCTGTACGGGTTCGATCCGTGGTGTCATCCCGCATTGATTAGGCAGTTTATTGGCCTTGAGCAGATTGCAGCGTGAGCAGGCCGCCACGACATTCTGCCAGGTTGTCCGGCCGCCCTTGGACCGGGGGATGACGTGATCAAAAGTCAGGTCCTGCGCCTGAAATTCGCGGCTGCAATACTGGCAGCTAAACTTGTCCCGCAGGAAGACATTGAAACGGGTGAAGGCCGGATGCCGGCTCTGCTGAACGTAATCCTTCAGGGCGATCACACTCGGCAGTTTCATCGTCAGGCTCGGCGAGTGAATGTAACTGTCATATTCAGAGATGATCGTCACCCGGTCGAGGAACACAGCCTTGACCGTGTCCTGCCAGGACCAGAGCGAGAGCGGAAAATAACTGAGGGGACGAAAATCGGCGTTGAGGGCCAGTGCAGGCGCCAAACCATTGGAATGATTTGCGGGTGCGGCTCCTATCTGCATGTCGACCTTCGCCTTTTCATGACATTACTGTTTCATGGAAAAGCCCGGAGATCAACCCCCCGGAATGGCTTCAGGCCACAATATGTAGTGGTTTAATAAAAATTTAACACTGCCGATTGATCAGTCAGCGAGCACATTGCCGAGAAACGCCATGGCGGCGTTCATCCCTTCAGCATCGATGCCGTGGCCAAGGCCTTCACGGGCAAGCGCGGTCACCTCCACATCATGGGTCTTGAGCATGGCCTCCGCCAGCGTCATTGCCTGGAACGGCACGACCTGGTCATCCTTGCCATGAACAAGCAATACCGGCGGGGATGAGACCATTTCAGCCTCAAGTTTGTCAGGGGCCAGCAACGCCCCGGAAAAACTGACCACCCCGGCCACCGGCGGGTTGATCCGCATCCCCAGATGCAGTGCCATCATCCCGCCTTGCGAAAAGCCAATCATGACAGTGTCTGCTGCAGCAATCCCGTGCTCGCTTTCGAGCCAGTCCTGCACGCCTTCAAGGGCCGGGCGGGCGTGTTCAGGGCCTTCATCAATGGCCGCCCCGGACAGATCGAACCACTGCCGTCCCATGGGGTTGGCCGAACAGGGATCAGGACCGTCGGGGGCCAGAAACATCGTCTGCGGGCGGGATTGGGCCAGCATCGGCGCCAGATCCATCAGATCAGCCCCGTCAGCCCCCCAGCCGTGAATCAGGATGACAGCGTGTTTGGCCGGGCCTTCATCCGCATTACGGACAAGGGTGGATAATCCGGCGATTTGCTGTCGGGTGATGGTGGCCATGGTAATTCTTCCTGATCGTCAACGCTTCAATCTGATATATTGTCGTGATGACAGGGGTATTGCAACCATGATCACGGCAGGGCTTTGATGAAAACAGTGACCCGATTTGCGCCCAGTCCTTCGGGGTATCTGCATCTTGGCCATGCCTATGCGGCGCTCGAAGCCCGGCGGCTGGCCGATGTTGACGGCGGTGAGATGCGGCTCAGGATCGAGGATATCGATGCCCCGCGCTGCGACCCTCTCTATGATCCGGCGATCAGGGATGATCTGACGTTTCTCGGGATCACCTGGGATGGCCCCGTGCTGGTGCAATCAGGCCGCATGGCCGCCTATCAGGATGCGCTCGAGGCGCTCAAGCAGCGTGATCTTGTCTATCCGTGTTATCTGTCGCGGCGCCAACTCGACAGTCTGCTCAGCGCACCGCATCCGCGCAATACCGACCGGCTGGTTGACCCGGAAGACAGCCCCACCCCCGCGGGTCAGGCCGGCGAACCCGCCTGGCGGTTGCGGATGGAAGCCGCCGAGCCGATCCTTCGCGGCCTTGATTTCACCGATATGCGCCACGGCGGCCGCAAAATTGATTTTTCCGAAATCGGCGATGAGGTTATCGCCCGCAAGGATATTGCGACCAGCTACCATCTCAGCGTTGTTGTCGATGATGCGGCATCAGGGGTGACGCTGGTCACACGTGGCGAGGACCTGCTGCCGTCGACCCCCCTGCACCGGATATTGCAGGAATTGCTGGGGCTGCCGGAAACCCGCTGGTGGCATCATCCGGTGATGACCGACCCCAGCGGTCGGCGGCTTTCGAAACGTGCCGGGGATATCTCGCTCAATGAATTGCGGGCCGCAGGCCTTGACCGGGCCGCCATCCTGACCCGCATCAATGAGAGTAATTTTTCATCAATCCTGACGGCCTGAAAGCAAGAAAAATACCGTTAAATGGTGCGGCCACCTTCTTGCGTCATTCTGCCACATAATTCGGCATCGGATTTACGCCGATCCGTGTTGACACTTGGCCTGGAAAGGCGCAAATCACCACCAACGCGTTTTGACGCGTTTTCCTCCCTAAACTCGGCCGTGTTCAACACGGCCTTTTTTTTTGAGCAAATCCCCCTTAAGATCATCAGGAACACCACACTCATCCGGTAACCAACCCCACGTTGATAAACACAATGTCTCAATCCGCCCCACTGCTTGATCCCTTCGGTCGTCCGATTACCTATCTGCGTGTTTCGGTGACCGACCGCTGTGATTTTCGCTGCGTTTACTGCATGGCCGAAGAGATGACCTTCCTGCCCAAGGCGGAACTGCTGACGCTTGAAGAACTGGAAACTGTCTGCCGCCGGTTCATGGCGGTCGGCACGCGCAAGATCAGGCTGACCGGCGGCGAGCCGCTGGTGCGCCGCAACATCATGCAGCTGATCGAGAATCTGGGGGCTGAGGTCAAGGCCGGTCATCTCGATGAGCTGACGATCACCACCAATGGCAGCCAGCTGGCCAAGATGGCCGATGATCTCTACCGGGCCGGGGTGCGGCGGCTGAATGTCTCGATCGACACGCTGGATGCACGGAAATTCACCGAGATCACCCGCTGGGGCGACCTGAACAAGGTTCTGGACGGGCTGGAAGCCGCCCGTTCCGCCGGGCTCGCAATCAAGATCAACGCCGTGGCCATCAAAGGGTTCAACGATGAAGAACTCGGCGATATGGTTGCCTGGTGTGGCCGTGAAGGCCATGACATGACAATCATCGAGGTCATGCCGATGGGCGATATCGGCAATGAAAACCGGCTCGGGCAGTACCTGCCTGTCTCGCTGGTGCGGAGCCAGCTGGCCAAGCGGTTTACCCTCACCGATCTCGACTATTCATCGGGGGGCCCGGCACGCTATGTCAGGGTTGAGGAAACCGGTCGCAAACTCGGGTTCATCACGCCGCTTACCCATAATTTCTGCGAAAGCTGCAACCGTGTCCGGCTGACCTGCACCGGCATGCTGTATATGTGTCTTGGTCAGGATGACAGTGCTGATCTCTGCCGGGCCTTGCGTGACCATGGCGTGGACGGGCTCGACGCCGCCATTCTTGAAGCCATCGGCCGCAAGCCCAAAGGGCATGATTTCATCATTGACCGGCGCCAGTCCGGCCCGGCGGTGAGCCGCCACATGAACGTCACCGGCGGCTAGGGTACTGCCACTTCCCTCTGTCTTCTGCCAAGAACGGTAACGAGACCGATAATCAGTACCGGGATCAGCGCCCCCCAGCCCATCAGCCGCCAGCCGATCAGGTAATGCAGTGCCCCGGCGGAGAGCGCCGAGATGGTGATCGCCATGGTCACCATGAAATCACTGAACCCCTGAACCGAGGCCCGTTCCTGCGGTGAGGCCACTGAAGCGACAATCGATGAGCCTGTCACGTAAAGGGCGTTCCAGCCAAACCCGACCAGCATCAGAACAAAGAAATAATGCCAGAAGGTGACACCTTGCAGGAGCACCACCACCGCCACGACATAGAACATCAGCCCGGCGGTGATCATGCCGACTTCGCCAAACCGTTTGATGAGGAAGCCCGTGAAAAAGGACGGGATAAACATGGCGAAGACGTGCCACTGGATCACTGTCGCATTGGCGGCATCGGAAAGTTTGCTGACGGAAACGATCTGCAACGGGGCGGCGGTCATCAGGAAACTCATCACCGCATAGCCAAGGGCTGCTGCTGTCAGACCGGAAAGATAGCGCGGCATCCGCAGGAATGTTGAAAGCGGGCGTTTGCTGGTGGACTCTTGCTGTTCCACCGGCGGGATCCGCAACCCGGCGAGCACCAACAGCGACAGCAATTGTAAAAGTGCCGCCGCAAAAAAGCATGACGCATAGATCGACCCGTCAAACCAGCCCAAGGTCAATTTGACAATCGTCGCCCCGGCAAAGGCGGCGATCAGCCCGCCAGCCAGCACCAGCGAGACCGCCACTGATTTCTGGTCTTCGGGCATGGCATCGGCGGCGGCATAGCGGTAGAACTGGGCGATGCCGTGAGCCATGCCGATCATCAGCGCGCCAGCCATATAGCCGATGAAATGGCCTTGTTGCAGCATCTGCATCTGTACCATCAGGCCGCAGAACAGGATCACCGCTCCGGCCAGGAATATCGGCTTGCGGCCAATCTTTCCCATCAGCAGGGACGCTGGCATGGTTGTCAGCATTGAGGCGACAAAACCACCGGAAATGGGCAAGGTCGCCAGCCAGGGTTCAGGGGCGATCGCCAGCCCGGCAAGGCCGGAAATGATGATGTTGATATTGACCGAGGTCATGAACAGACCCTGGGCCAGAAACAGCAGTACCGTGTTCCGGTCAAGCCCTGCCAGACGGGCCCGTGGAGAAGCGGAATTGGTCAAACCGTGTCTACCATTCACCGGTATTCGGCATCGACGCCCAGGGTTCCGCCGGGTCCTGCGCGCCACCCTTGTTCAGCAGCTCGATGGAAATCCCGTCGGGGGAGCGGACAAAGGCCATGCGGCCATCGCGCGGCGGCCGGTTGATGACAACCCCGCCATCCATGAGTTTCTGGCAGGCGGCATAGACATCATCCACTTCATAGGCAAGATGGCCGAAATTGCGCCCGCCTCTATAAGTCTCGTCACTGTCCCAGTTATAGGTCAGCTCAAGTGCCGGGGCCCGGCCCGCCTCAAAAGCCGCCCGGTCTTCCGGGGCCACCAGAAAGATAAGGGTGAACTTGCCGTCCGGATAATCACGGCGGGTGGCTTCTTCAAGCCCCATCAGGTCGCACCAGAAACGAAGTGATGCATCGACATCGGTCACGCGAACCATGGTGTGGAGATATTTCATGCTGTCTGCTCCTTCAATGCCCTGATCCTAGACCGGATCGGGCGATAAATCTAGTTGCAACGGGGGATCAATTCACCGCATATTGACCCGAGACGGAGGGGTTATGACCGACGCGATGTTTACCCGGGCCCAGCGCATGGCCGGTATTGAAGTTTCCGAAATTGTGGTCATGTCCGAGGCCGCACGCGCCCGTCGTGCCGAAGGCCATGATGTCATCAGCCTCGGGATCGGGGAGCCTGATTTTTCCACCCCCGACCATGTCAAGGCTGCTGCCATCGCCGCGATTGAGGCCAATGACACGAAATACCCGCCGATCGCCGGAAAACCTGAACTGCGCGCCGCCATCGCCCGGCTCTATGAAGGCCGCGATGCCGTCAATGTGCTGGTCTCGAGCGGCTCAAAATACACCCTGCTGAATGCCTTTCTTGCCAGTCTCAACCCTGGTGATGAGGTTATCCTGCCAACCCCGTTCTGGACCTCCTATGCCGATATCGTCCGGCTCTGCGGCGGTGTTCCGGTCATTCTCGAAACCGATGCCAATGCCGGGTTCAAGCCTCGCCCGGAACAACTGGAAGCCGCGCTCACGGATCGGACAGCCTGGCTGCTGGTCAATTCCCCGGGCAACCCTTCCGGGGCCGTGCTCGACCATGATGAATGGCAGGCGATCGGGGCTGTTATCGCCGGTCATGACCGCTGCTGGCTGATGAGCGACGAGATTTACGAGCATCTCACCTACGGCATGGCGTTCACCTCCGCCCATCAGGCCCTGCCCGGGCTGCGTGACCGGATGCTGGTGGTCAACGGCGTTTCCAAAGCCTATGCCATGACAGGCTGGCGGCTCGGTTTCGGCGTCGGGCCGGAATCCCTGATCAAGGCCATGACCGCAACCCAGGCCCAGGGGACATCAGGGACATCGACCATCGCCCAGGCCGCCGCCCTCGCCGCGCTTGACGGCCCCCAGGACCTGCTTGCGGACCGCTGCCGGATTTTTGAAGAGCGACGGGACCTTGTCCTTGCCCATCTCGATGCCATGCCCGGGATCAGCTGCCCGCGGCCAGACGGGGCATTCTACGTCTTTCCCGGCTGGCATGGGCTGCAGGGGGCGACAACGCCTGCCGGGCAGGTGCTGTCATCGGACAGTGATTTCTGCCGCTATATCCTCGAGGCGGCGAATGTCACCATCATCCCCGGTTCGGCCTTTGCCATGCCCGGTCATTTCAGGATTTCCTACGCCTGTTCCACCGATGAACTGGGTGAAGCGCTCAGCCGCATGGCGACAGCCGTGGCCGCGATCACAACGCCTGCATAAGGCTCTTGATATCAGCAAAAAGCGGTGGCGGCGGCGGGGCCGGGCGGGCCAGCATTAACACCGGTACCGACAGATGACGGGCAGCGATCAGTTTCGCCTGGCTCGCCGTACCGCCAGAATTTTTCGCCACCAGATGGGTGATGCCGTGCTGGCGAAAGACGGCAGCTTCTTCATGCCAGTCACGGGCAGGCAGGCTGGGGATAAAGGTCAGCCCGGCGGCTTCAACCGGGTTTTCGAGCGCCCGGGCCACCACCCTGAAACGGCTTTCTCCGGCAAGCGCCCTGATGCCGTCCTGCCCGGCGGTCAGAAACACCACAGCATCATCGGGGATCGCTGCCACCAGCCCGGACCAGTCAGCGTATTCCTGCCAGTCATCGCCTTGTTCAGGCTGCCAGCCGGGGCGCCACAGACAAAGCCGCCGGATGCCGGTCATCGTCGCCGCACGGGCCGCATTGGCGGAAATGCCAGCCGCATGGGGGTGGGTGGCGTCAACAAGCGTGGTGATGGCATTGTCCTTAATCCAGGCGGCCATGCCTTCGGGGCCGCCGAACCCGCCGATACGTGTCGGCAACCCGGTTTCCGGCGGTGATGATGTCACCCCGGCAAGGGAGAGCGTCGCTTCACAATCCGGCATCGCAGCGAGATCGGCGGCGATAATCCGAGCTTCACGCGTGCCGCCCAAAAGCAGGATCCGCTGCATCACTCACCCCACCTCTGCCAGCACGCGGCCATCACGGCTGACAATCATCAGATCAAGGCGGACATCGTCATTTCGAAGAATTGCTTTGGCTTCACGGCAGGCTGCGCGGGCAATCGCCATGGCCAGCGCATCAGCCTGATCGGCTGTCGCCATGCCGAGCACATCGAGGGCGGAGTTCGCCCCGGCCACCGCGTTGTGATCCATCCCGGCCACCTCAGCGGCAGTGGCGGCCAGGCGGCTGAAATCGATCTGGCTGCGGGCGGAATGCAGATCCCCGTGGCCCTGGGCCAGTTTAACCATCTTGCCGAAACCGCCTGCAATGGTGAGCCGCGGCAGCGGGTGACGGCGCAGATATTTCAGCATCCCGCCGACAAAATCCCCCATATCGAGCAGCGCGATATCCGGCAAATGGTAACGCGCCTGAAAGCTGGCCTCGGATGTGGCTCCGGTCGATCCCGCCACATGGGTGAGCCCATTGGCCCGGGCAACATCGATGCCGCGATGGATCGAGGCAATCCAGGCAGCACAGGAAAACGGCCGCACCACCCCGGTCGTGCCGAGAATCGATATCCCGCCCTCAATCCCGAGGCGGGGATTCCATGTCCGGGTGGCGATCTCCTCACCCCCAGGGACGGAGACTGTGACGATGATATCGACAGGGCCGTCACATTCACGGCTCAGGTTGTCGATGCAGGCCTCAATCATCTGCCGGGGGACGGGATTAATTGCCGGTTCCCCCACGGCGATGGGCAGCCCGGGCTTGGTGATCAGGCCGACCCCTTCGCCGCGCCGGAAAACCACCCCGCTGCCTGCCTCACCGGTAGTGAGTGTCACCCTGATTTCCGCCCCGTGAGTCACATCGGGGTCATCACCAGCATCCTTGATCACCCCGGCCATCCAGCCATCGGGGCCGATGCGGGTGGAAGCCACCTCAAGATGGGCAGTTTTGCCGGACGGTGTATCAATGGTGACGGTTTGGGGAAATTCACCCGATACCATTGCCGTGTAGGCTGCATAGGTGGCGGCCGTTGCACAAGTGCCGGTTGTCCAGCCGAAACGCAGGCTTGTGGTCAGGGTGCTGTTCATTCTATCGTGATCCTTTACTCTCGGCTATTATTGAACATTTGCTACGCAAGACAACCATGAAGATGACCAAGGACCCCAAAGCGTGACCAATACCCCATCCATGCCGCCGTATCCCGGCGGGGAAAACGCCTCCTCCTGGCCCGTGCTGGAGCCGGGCTGGTGCTGGCTTGCCGGGGCCGGGCCGGGGGATCCGGGGCTGGTGACGCTGCACACGCTGAACGGGCTGCGCCAGGCCGATATTGTTGTTTATGATGCGCTGATCGATCCGGCGATCCTTGAATGGGCCCGGCCTGATGCCGAGCTCGAATATGCAGGCAAGCGCGGCGGCAAGCCTTCACCCCTGCAGCGCGATATTACCCTGCGGCTCATCGAACTGACGAGCCAGAACAAACGTGTATTGCGGCTCAAGGGCGGCGATCCGTTCGTTTTCGGTCGCGGCGGCGAAGAAGCCCAGACCCTTGTTCAGGCCGGGGTGCCGCTGCGGATTCTGCCTGGGGTTTCTGCCGGTATCGGCGGCCTTGCCTATGCCGGCATTCCCGTCACCCACCGCGATGTCAATCAGGCGGTGACCTTCCTCACCGGACATGACCGCACGGGGCTGGCCCCGACCGCCGTCAACTGGCAGGGGATCGCCGATGGCAGCCAGGTGATTGTCATGTACATGGCCATCAAGCATCTGCCTGAGATTACCGCCAACCTGATCAAGGCCGGACGGTCGGTGCATGAGCCTGTTGCCGTGGTCAGCAACGCCACCATGCCGACGATGGCGGTACTGGAAACCACTCTTGGCAAGGCTGCTGACGATGTCGCTGCCCATAGCATCGAACCGCCTGCGATCATTTGTGTCGGCGATGTTGTGCTGATGCGGCAATGCCTAGACTGGCTCAACCAATCAGCGGGGCAGCCGCCGCGTGATCTCGATCCGCTGGGCAGCAGGGCGGCCAAGGATACGGCCTGATGGCCCGACGCGGGATCATGATCGCCGGGCTGTCTTCCGGCAGCGGCAAGACCCTGATCAGCCTCGGCCTGATGCGTGCCGCCAAAAACCGCCAGCATGATATCGCCGCCGCCAAGGCCGGGCCTGATTATATCGATCCCGGCTTTCATCAGGCTGCCCTCGGCAAACCGTCAGTCAACCTTGATCCCTTTGCCATGCCGCCGGGGCTGATCCGTGATCTGGCCGCCCGTCAGGACGGCGATGTACTGCTCGTCGAAGGCGTGATGGGGGTTCATGATGGCGGGGCGGCATCGTCGGCAGGCCTTGCGGCCGTGCTCGGGATTCCCGCCGTGCTGGTGATGGATATCCGCAGCCAGGCTGAAACCGCCGCCGCGATCGCTGCCGGCTTGCGGACAAGTCTTGCCGCAGAAGGGGTTCAGCTCGGCGGGGTGATCCTCAACCGCTGCCGTTCCGCCCGTCATGAAGCGATGATCCGGGCTGCCATGAACCGTGAGCAGATCAGCATTGTCGGGGTTATTCCCGATGAGCCCGGGATCACCGTGCCGTCGCGGCATCTCGGGCTTGTTCAGGCGGCTGATCTGCCAGAACGCGAAGACGTGCTCGACAGGGCGGCGGCGATCATCACTGATCATGTTGATCTGGAAGCAATCCTTGCCGCCGCCACCACTTTGCCGGAAGCCGGAGATGGCGAAGCCATGCCGCCACCGCATGCACGCATCGCGGTGGCCAGTGACGCGGCGTTCAGTTTCGCCTATCCGCATCTGCTCGAAGGCTGGGCCCGGCAGGGGGCGAGACTGGCCTTTTTCTCTCCCCTTGCGGATGAAACCCCGCCCGCCGACAGCGGCTTCATCTTTCTGCCCGGCGGCTACCCGGAACTGCATCTGCCCGTCCTCAGCAGAGCGGGGCTTTTCATGGAAAGCCTGCGTGATGCGGCGGCAAGCGGGGTGGCCATTTATGGAGAATGCGGAGGCTATATGGTGCTCGGCCAGGCGATTACCGATGCTGACGGCCGCCGCAGCCCGATGGCCGGGCTGCTCAATCTGGAAACCAGTTTTGCTGCACCGGAGCGGCGGCTGGGATACCGCATGATCAGCCGCTGCGGCGATGCCCTGCTGCCGGAACAGGCCCGCGGCCATGAGTTTCACTACACAAAGGCGATCCACGAGGACGGCTCGCCGTTGTTTTCAGCCTGCGACCGTGACGGCCATAACCTTGGCCGCTGCGGCCTTGTTGAGGGCAGTGTTTCGGGATCGTATCTGCACCTGATCGCCGAAGCCTGAGATCAGCCTGTTCCAGCCTCGCGGTCTTCGCGGTTACCCCGTTCTGTTCGCAGCACGTGAACATGATCCTTGTCATAGAGAGCTGAATCTCTGAAATCACGCACTTCCTTTAAGGCAGGCCCGACGAAGATCAGCGCCGTCCGGGTGATCTTGCGGTCACGCACCTTGAGCCGGATATCAGCAAGCGTGCCGCGGATGAATTCCTGATCCGGCCAGCCAACACGATAAGCCACCACCACAGGGCATTCCGCCCCGTAATACGGTGTCAGCACCCGTTCGATTTCCCGCATATTGCGGATCGACAGAT
The DNA here is from genome assembly GCA_049889655.1 of Puniceispirillales bacterium (SeqCode). Lineage (GTDB taxonomy): Bacteria > Pseudomonadota > Alphaproteobacteria > Puniceispirillales > UBA1172 > UBA1172. The sequence continues at coordinate 5,951 of JBMHCY010000010.1, read as the reverse complement.
GGATCGCCAGCGTCGCTCCGGTGCGGGCAAAATTTTCCAGTTCCTCGCCCTGCGGCATGGCGGAGGATTTCATCGCGGTACGGGTGAGAATGATGCTCTGGGCCACTTCCGGTACCGTCAGCTCGACCCCCATTTCCGCAGCCGCTGCGGCATAGGCGGGCACACCAGGGATGATTTGGTAGTCAATCCCCATGCTGTTGAGCCGCCGGATCTGCTCAGCAATCGCGCCATAAAGCGATGGATCACCGGAATGAACGCGGGCGACATCCTCACCCTCGCTTTCGGCGCGGGCGACGAGCGCCATGATATCATCAAGGGTCAGGGCGGCGGTATCGACAACCTCGGCATCGTCGGGGGCGGCGGCGACCACAGCTTCGGGAACCAGCGAGCCGGCATAGAGACAATAGCGGCACTGTTCCACCAGCCGCCTGCCCTTGACGGTGATCAGATCAGGGTCACCCGGTCCTGCACCAATGAAATAGACTGTCATGATCCGGTATCCTTTTCAGGCTGGTCGAGATGACGGGCATAGCCACGCGGTGTATAGACCGCCGCCCCGTCACCCCGGTTGATCTTCATGCTGGTGGACGCCCCCACCATGACCACCGTCATCATGTCGACCTCATCAATATCGAGATCGGCAAGCCGCCGGTAGCGAATGGTTTCTTCGTCACGGCCGAGGCTGGTGGCCAGCACCACCGGCGTCTCATCAGGGCGATGCCGGAGCAGTATCGCCTTGGCCTTGGCCAGGCCTTCACGGCGGCGGCGCGAAACAGGATTGTAGAAGGCGATGACAAAATCACCGGTTGCTGCAGCCTTAATCCGTGTCTCGATGGCATCCCACGGGGTCAGCAGATCGGATAGGGAAATGGTGCAGAAATCATGGCCAAGGATCGCCCCGGAACGGGCGGCTGCCGCCTGAAGGGCGGAGATCCCCGGGGCTGTCAGCACCTCAACACGCTTGGCGGCATCGCTGACCCCGGCCTGGGCAGCATCACGCCCGAGCAGCTCAAAAACCAGTGCGCCCATGGCATAGATCCCCGCATCACCCGAGCAGATGATTGCGATATCACGCCCCTTGGCCGCTTCTTCGAGGGCATAACGGCAACGCGCCTCTTCCTCGCCAAGGGCGAAATCACGCCGTGTCTTGCCGTGGCCAAGCCCGGCCAGCAGATCAATATAAAAACCATAACCCACAAGCTCATCCGCCGCCGCAATCATCGCTGTCGCTTCAGGAGTGCGCCAGGCAGATTGACCGGGGCCGATCCCCACCAGCATGACCTTGCCCCGATGGCGGCAATCTTCGGGCCGGAAGAGCCCAGTGGGATCAAGGGCGACCGCCATGGTGGCATGGGCATCACGCTGTTTCGGCAGCACCAGCGATGCCGCCGGGCCCGCCGCCGCCAGCGCCGATCCCTCGGCCACACCATGGCAGCCAACTTCGGCGAAAACAATATCAGAAGGCTGGCTCAGCCGCGGCGTTTCCTGTTCAAGCCGGGGGGCATCAAACACCTGAAGCCGTTGCCCGAGACTTGCCGCCAGATCAAGAATCGCTGTTTCGTCAGCTTTGAGATCGAGGCTGTAGACACCAGCGATGGCCTCGCGGGCAAGCCGGGCATCAGCGAGGCTTGCCGCCACCAGCCCGGCCATTTCAGCCGTCGGGCAGCCGCGTGAAGCCCCAAGCCCGAGATGCAGGATTTTCGGGTGGAAAACAAGATCAGCATCGAGGCTCTTGGCCGGGGCAAGGCTGAGCATGAGCCGCGGCCCCCGGGCCGCTTCCTCAGCATCCGCCAGAACCGGGGCAACCCACGCCCTGAACGCGTCAGCAAGATGCTCGAGCGACGGCGGCAGGTCAATTTCAAGCTGTGCCTTTTCCCCGGCCAGCAAGGCGGCCATCACCGGTTTTGCGGCATCGGCATCAGCCAGACAGAACGGCGGCGGCGGGGCATCGAGCGCCAGATCAAACCGCCGATCCCCGGCCGTGGTGATCGCCGCCGTACCACCGGTTTCATCAGCGATCATCCGGGCAAGGGCATTCGCCCCGTGATGCCCGCCCAACAGCGGGATCACCATCGCGCCATCGTCGCTCACGGCAAGCACTGGCGGGTCATCATGCTTGCTGCCTGCATGGCCACCGATTGCCCGAATCAGGATCGCGGCCGCACAAACCCCGATCACCGGAACGCCCGAGAGAAACCGGTCACGGATGGCGGCCATGGCCTCATCGAAATGCTGGTCCATCCCGGCCAGACCGGCCTTGCCATGGGCAACCCCGCCGAAACGATCGGCAAGGCGGCGGGCCAGCACAGCCCCCTCATGGGTCAGGGCAATGAAATGCGGCGGTTTCAGATCCATGGGTCATGGCCTTTGTAGAGAATGATCATTGAAAAATAGGGGGCGTCTTCCGGCGCTTCGGCCAGCGGCATCATGCGTTGATGGGGCAGCGAGGCGTGGCTGGTATAGAGCGCCTGATCGATCAGCCCGAGCCGCTCCAGAAGGGCCCGCAGCCGCGACAGGTTGCGGCCGATCTTCATGATGACGGCGGCATCTGTCTCACCCAGCCGCGCGGCCAGGGTTTCATCATCGAGCGTCCCGGGCAGCACAGTCAGGATATCGTTGCGTGCCACCAGCGCGTGGTTATTGGCCGCGGCACAGGCTGTCATCGACGTCACCCCGGGGATGATGCGGACATCAAACCGGTCACGCAGCCGCGCCAGGATATACATGAAACTGCCGTAAAAGAGCGGATCACCCTCGCAGAGCACGGCGACATCACGCCCAGCCTCAAGATGAGTTGCGATCGCCGCCGCCCCTTCATCATAGATCGACTGGGCCGGGGCACGGCCGGAGACCATCGGCACAGCCATGGTAATTTCAACGCAACCCTCGGGCACGGCATCAGCCATGATCCGGCGGGCAAAGGATTCGCCGCCTTCCGGGGCCGGATACGCCACCACAGCAGCCTCAGAGACAATCCGCCAGGCTTTGCGTGTCACCAGTTCAGGATCACCGGGACCTGTCCCGATACCATAGAGAATGCCTGCCATTATCGTGTCTCCCCAACCGGTTTTTCCCAGACCCATTGGGTCACCGGCATCAGCGGCCGCCAGCCGTGAAGCGGCCCCACCGGATCAGCCCGGCTGATCGCCAGCCGGATCAGCTCCCCGCCATGCTGCTGCCAAAGCCCCAGCAACACCTGCTCGCTCTCGAGCGTCACGGTATTCGCCACCAGCCTGCCGCCGGGGTTGAGCCGGGCCATGCAGATTTCAGCAAGGTCTGCCGACAGCCCGCCGCCGATGAACACAGCATCCGGATCAGCCAGATCATCAAGACCGCCAGGCAGATCACCGCACAGCCCCTGCCATTCCGGCACACCGAGGCGGTCGGCATTGCCGCGGGCCACATCGAGCCTGTCCTGCCGGTTATCAACACCGATGGCCCTGGCATCACTGGCCGCCCGCATCCATTCGATGCCGATCGACCCGGACCCACAGCCGAGATCCCAGAGCAGCCCCCGCGGTTGCGGCTTGAGCCGGGCGAGGCTGGCTGCCCGGGTTTCCGCCTTGGTAAGTTTGCCATCGGAGGTATAGGCCTGATCAGCAAGCCCCGGCAGCGGCGGCAGATAACCCGAGACATTCCCCGGGCAGGCAACAGCAATCACATGAAAATCGGGGGGTGTCAGCCCGGCTTCGGCCCAGGCGGCGGCGGCGGCATCACAGCGGCTTTCATCAGCACCGCCAATATGACCGAGGGCGGTGATCATCGCCTCACCGTATCCGGCCGCATCCAGCAGGCTGGCGACCCGCGCCGCACTGCCGTGGTCATGGGCAAGGATCAGCAGCCGTGCCCCGGGGGCAAGATGGCGGATCACCTTTTCATGGGGACGGCCGTGAACAGTCAGGCAGGCGCATTCATGGAGCGGCCAGCCCATGCGGCTCGCGGCAAGCTGGAACCCGGAAGGGGCCGGGGTAATCCGCATCTCATCAGCCCTGAAATGACGGACAAGCGTCGATGCCGCCCCATACCAGAGCGGATCCCCCGTCGCGAGGATAACCACCGGTGTATCACGCCGCTGTTCAAGCAGGGGGATGATCTCCATAAACGGGCTTGGCCACGCCATGGTCTCACCCCCGAACCCGTCAAGTGCCGCCACATCATCGAGCAGCCGCGGCGGCCCGATCACCAGACCGGCGGCAATGATTTTATCGCGAAGACCGGCGGCGAGACCGCCGAGACCATCTTCCTGGGTTCCGATCACCTCAAGCCACGGCATCAGCGTCTCCCGGCGAGTATTGCAGCGGCGTTGACAGCAGCAGAGGCCATGGCAGAGCCGCCCCGGGTGCCATGGACGGTGATGAAGGCTGTCTCCGCGGGCGGGTTTTCCGCCAGCACCGCCTTTGATTCTGCCGCCCCGACAAAACCCACGGGAAAAGCCAGGATCGCTGCCGGTTTCGGCCAGCCCTGATCAAGCCGCTCGAGCAGATGAAAGAGCGCCGTCGGGGCATTGCCGATGGCCACCACGGCGCCATCCAGATGATCGTGCCAGTCTTCAACCGCAGCCGCCGACCGTGTCGTCGCCAGTGCTCGGGCGCGTTCCGGCACAGCAGCATTGTTGAGGGTCACCAGCACATCATTACTGGCCGGCAGAAACCGGCGGGTGATGCCTGCTGCCACCATGGCGCAATCACAGATCACCGGTGCGCCACCGGCAAGAGCTTCGGCTGCTTTCGCCGCCACATCGTCACTGGCTTCGATCACCTCAACCAGATCAGGCATCCCGCAGGCATGGACAACACGGATCACCATTGCCGCCACATCCTCGCTGAAACGGTCAAGGCGCGTGGCCGCCCGCACCCGGTCAAAGGACAGCGAATAGATCGCTTCCGGGTCGCGCAGATAATCCCCAGCGGTCGTCATCTCGCTATTCGCCTGATTTCGGCCTGTTCAGCACGGAACGAGGGCCAAGGGGGTGATCCGCCTGCGGATAGGGGTGATGGTGGTGATCATGCCCGTGATCATGGTCATGGTCATGATCGTGATGATGGTGATGATGGCCGTGGTGATGGTGGTGGCCGTGGCCATCCATGTCACGCAGGCGGCATTCACCGGTGCAGAAGGTGGTGCAGAGATCGCAATCCTCGACATTGCTGCCCGGGGCGGAAACACCCATGCCTTCGACATGATGGTGATGGCTTTCCTGCGGCAGACCGACTTCATCCTCAAAGCCAAGCACCTGAGCGCGGTATTTGCACATCGAGCAGTTCATGTTGTTGCTGCCGGTGAGAATTTCACGAACCCGGTCAGCAAAGGTGGCGATCACCTGATCATGGTCATTGAGATACCCGGCCTTAACAAACTCGATATCGGGGTGGCGGGCGGCGACTTCATCGGTGAAGCCGTAGATGCGGTCGATCAGGATGCCGGAGAAGAGGAAATAGGGGAAGACGACGATCCGCTTGAAGCCGAGTTTGGTGACGTTTTCGAGGCAGGGTTCGACGAGCGGGAAGGTGACACCCGAAAAGCCTGTTTCGCACCAGCCGAGGCCGAGGCTTTCAACCATCATCCGGGCCACCTTGGCGACATTGGAATTGGCATCCGGGTCGGAAGACCCGCGGCCGATCACAACAAGGCAGGTTTCATGGCGTTCGACAGGGCCGTTTTCCCGGTCGGCCCGGTCAAGGGCCTCGACAACACGGTCACCGGCAGCGGCCAGCATCTTCAGATCAACCGCCAGTTCGCGGCCATACTGGATGGTGATCCCGTGCTGGGCGGCATAGGTGTTGAGCACAGAAGGAATATCGTTCTTGGCATGGCCGGCGGCAAACAGCATCCCGGGCACAGCCAGCACATGATTGACCCCTTGTTCACGCAGCTTGTCCAGCCCTGTCTTGATCACCGGCGTGGCAAATTCCAGATAGCCGTATTCCACTGGCCATTCGGGGAACAGCGGT
>JBMHCY010000009.1:0-43818 GCA_049889655.1 Puniceispirillales bacterium (SeqCode) | reverse complement strand
AAAGATTCATCAGGCGACTGGAACAATACCGCTGCGCTGCTTGAGATCAAATCGCTGATCACTTATCCCGGGGCTGAACTGCCGGTGATCGAAGCTATCCGCATGGGCGCGCCGGGCTGTATCTCTGCCACCGCCAATCTGAACGGTAACGGCATTGCCGAGGTGATCGATCTGTGCCACGCCGGCAAATGGGATGAAGCCGAAAAGGCACATGAAAAGGTCAGGGCGATCAGAATGATGTTCCAGGATTACGCACCCATTCCTGCGCAGAAGGCCCTGCTGGCCCGGGCGACAGGTGATGCTCGCTGGAACACCCTGCGGCCGCCAATGATGGCGATGAACGAGGACAATGTGATTGCGCTCGAAACAAGCCTCAGGGATCAGTTCGGCTTTACTGTCTGAAAAGACATGATCAGGATTTTTAGGGGTGCGCCAAATTGTCTTCTGCGCCAAAATTTTGACCGAACAGTCTTGATATAATCACTGCAAACTGGAATAAAGGCACTATGTACGGGGGAGTTATGGACGCTTATCTTCTGGAATACCTTCCTATAGCTGTTTTTCTTGCTATTGCTGTGGCGCTTGCCGGAGCGTTTGTTATCGGTTCTGTCCTTGTCGGTGCCCAGCGTCCTGATCCTGAAAAGCTCAGCGCCTATGAGTGCGGTTTCGAAGCTTTTGATGATTCCCGCTCTCGTTTTGATATTCGTTTCTATCTGGTTGCTATCCTGTTCATAATTTTTGATCTGGAAGTCGCTTTCCTTTTTCCCTGGGCTGTCTCACTTGGCAAGATCGGGGCTTTTGGCTTCTGGTCGATGATGTTTTTCCTGACCGTGCTGACGGTCGGTTTTATCTATGAATGGAAGAAGGGAGCCCTTGAGTGGGACTGATTTCATGGGTTTGATTACCTCACCACAAACTTCACCGATACCGCCCGGCGCTGATCAGGATGCTGTTCTGGCTGCTGTTGGTGATGAAATTGCCAATCGTGGTTTTGTCATTGCTCAGGCCGATAAGCTGTTTAACTGGGCACGGACAGGGTCGCTCTGGCCGATGACCTTTGGTCTTGCCTGCTGTGCAGTTGAGATGATGCATTCCGCCGCCAGCCGTTATGATATGGACCGTTTCGGCATGCTGTTCCGTCCGAGCCCGCGGCAATCTGATGTCATGATCGTTGCCGGCACACTGACCAACAAGATGGCGCCAGCCCTGCGCAAGGTTTATGACCAGATGGCTGAACCCCGCTGGGTGCTGTCGATGGGCTCATGCGCAAATGGCGGTGGTTATTACCATTATTCCTATGCTGTTGTGCGGGGATGTGACCGCATCGTTCCTGTCGATGTCTATGTTCCGGGCTGCCCGCCCACTGCTGAAGCGCTGATCTACGGGTTATTGCAGCTCCAGAAGAAAATCCGCAGAACCGCAACAATCGCGCGCTAGAAGAAAGTGCACAGAGCCGATGACTGAAAAGGCGAAAGAGATGATACTTGCCCGCAACCGGATGCTCGAAGGGCTCCAGTTTCAGGTGCAGGCGTTGCTTGGCTCGGCGCTGCTCGATGCCAAGGTCTTCAGAGGTGAGCTTGCGCTGACGGTGGATATCACCCAGATCACCTCGATCCTGCTCAAGCTGCGCGAAGACAATGGCGGCGGGTTTACCCAGCTGACCGAACTGACAGCGGTGGATTATCCCGAACGCAGCAAACGCTTTGAGCTCGTCTACCAGTTGCTCAGCGTCAATCATAACCAGCGTATCCGCCTGCTGGCACCGATTGCTGATGGTGATGTGGCGCCGTCAGTCAGCAGTATCTTTTCCTCGGCTGTCTGGGCCGAACGTGAAGTCTGGGATATGTACGGTATCTTCTTCTCCGACCATCCCGACCTGCGGCGTCTGCTGACAGACTACGGGTTTGAAGGGCATCCGCTACGCAAGGATTTCCCGCTCACAGGGACGGTCGAAACCCGTTACGATGAACGTGAGGGCAGGGTGATCTATGAGCCTGTCACCCTGACCCAGGAATTCCGCGATTTTGACTTCATGTCCCCATGGGAAGGTGCGCAGACAGCAATGCGCCAGCAAGACCCGATGATTGAACAGGACGAAGGTGAGGAGTGATTCATGGCTGAACAGCAGATCAAACCCCTGACCATGAATTTCGGCCCCCAGCATCCGGCCGCCCACGGCGTGCTGCGGCTTGTGCTTGAAATGGACGGTGAAGTGATCGAACGCGCTGATCCCCATATCGGGCTTTTACATCGCGGCACAGAAAAGCTGATCGAACATAAGACTTGGTTGCAGGCACTGCCCTATTTCGATCGCCTTGATTATGTCTCGCCGATGAATCAGGAACATGCCTTTGCGCTGGCGGTGGAAAAGCTGATGCAGGTTGAGGTGCCGCGCCGGGCCCAGTGCATCCGTGTGCTCTATTGCGAAATTGGCCGTATTCTGAACCATTTGCTGAACCTGACCACATTCGCCATCGACGTTGGCGCGATGACGCCGCTGCTCTGGGGTTTTGAAGAACGTGAAGAACTGATGGGCTTTTATGAGCGTGCCTCCGGGGCGCGGCTGCATGCGGCTTATTTCCGCCCTGGCGGTGTGCATCAGGACCTGCCCGAAGGTCTGACTGATGATATCCTCGACTGGGCCGAACGCTTTCCGTCATTCATCAATGATATGGAAACGCTGCTGACCGAGAACCGGATCTTCAAGCAAAGAACCGTCGATATCGGCGTCGTTACCCTTGATGAGGCGCTTGATCTCGGTTTTTCCGGCCCCTGCATCCGTGCATCCGGCCTGCCGTGGGATCTGCGCAAGACTCAACCCTATGATGTCTATGATGAGATTGAGTTTGATATCCCGACAGGCAAGACCGGTGATTGCTATGCCCGCTATCTTGTGCGGATTGAGGAAATGCGCCAGTCACTGCGCATCATCCGTCAGGCCATTGAGATGATGCCCGAAGGCCCCGTGCTGGCTGAGGATAACAAGGTCACGCCGCCACGCCGCGATGAGATGAAAACATCGATGGAAGCACTGATCCATCATTTCAAACTGTACACCGAAGGTTTCCATGTGCCTGCCGGAGAAACCTATACCGCCGTCGAAGCCCCGAAGGGTGAATTTGGCGTCTATATCATTTCCGACGGTACCAACAAGCCCTACCGGTGCAAGATCAGGGCCCCGGGCTTTCCGTTCATGGCCTCCATCGATGCCCTGAGCCGCGGTCATATGCTGGCGGACAGTGTCGCCATTTTGGGCTCGCTTGATGTTGTCTTTGGGGAGATTGACCGATGAGCATCGCCAGTCGTATTGCCGACGAGCAACCGGACCACTTCGCGTTCACGGCGGAAAACAAGCGCAAGATCAAGCAAATCCTCGCCAAGTATCCGAAAGACCGCAAGGCCAGCGCAGTGTTGCCGCTGCTTGATCTGGCTCAGCGTCAGCATGACAACTGGGTGCCGATGAAGGCGGTGGAAGAGATCGCCTCGATCCTCGATATGGCCGAAATCCGAGTGCTCGAGGTGGCGTCTTTCTACACCATGATCAATATGCGCCCGGTAGGCCGCTATTTCATCCAGGCCTGCGGGACAACCCCGTGCTGGCTGCGTGGCAGTGATGATGTCATGCGCTGCATCTATGATAAACTTGGTATCCGTTCGGGCGAAACTTCGGCCTGCGGGAAGTTCAGCCTGCTTGAGGTTGAATGCCTTGGGGCCTGTGTCAACGCCCCGATGGTTCAGATCAATGATGATTACTACGAAGACCTCGATTACCAGAGCATGGCGACACTGATCGAAAGGCTCAGTAACGATGACGTGCCCCCCGCCGGTTCGGTGAAGGGTCGGGTCGGGTCTCAGGCCGAAAGCGGCCCCACAACATTGGCAGGAGAAAACGATGCTGGCTGATAAGGATCGCATTTTCACCAATATCTACGGCTGGCAGCCTGCCAGTCTCGATGCCGCCAAGAAGCGGGGTGACTGGAACAAAACCGCCGCGCTCATGAAAAAAGGCCATGACGCGATCATTGAGACAGTCAAATCATCCGGGCTGCGTGGTCGTGGCGGGGCGGGCTTCCCCACCGGGCTCAAATGGTCGTTCATGCCGAAGGAAGTCAAGGACCGGCCGCATTATCTGGTGGTCAATGCCGATGAGAGCGAGCCCGGTACCTGCAAGGACCGTGATATCATCCGCCATGAGCCGCATAAACTGATCGAAGGTTGCCTGCTCGCTGGTTTCGCGATGCGTGCCAATACCGGCTACATCTATATTCGCGGTGAGTTCGTGAATGAGGCTGCGGCGCTCCAGAAAGCCATTGACGAAGCCTATGATGCCGGGTTGCTCGGCAAGAACGCTGCCAAATCCGGCTGGGATTTCGATCTCTACCTGCATCGCGGGGCCGGGGCCTATATCTGTGGTGAGGAAACCGCGCTGATCGAATCGCTCGAAGGCAAGAAAGGCCAGCCGCGGCTGAAGCCGCCATTTCCGGCCGGGGCCGGTCTCTATGGCTGCCCGACCACCGTTAATAATGTTGAGACGATCGCTGTTGTGCCGACGATCCTCCGCCGCGGCGGTGATTGGTTTGCCGGTCTCGGGCGTGAAAACAACACCGGCAGCAAACTCTTCTGCATCTCCGGCCATGTGAACAACCCCTGCAATGTCGAGGAAGAGATGGGGATCCCCCTGCGCGAGCTGATCGAAAAGCACGCCGGTGGTGTCCGTGGTGGCTGGGATAATCTTCTGGCGATCATTCCTGGCGGGTCATCGACGCCGCTGATGCCGCGCTCGGTTTGCGATGATATGCTGATGGATTTCGACAGCCTTCGTGCCGCCGGAACCGGGCTGGGGACAGCCGGGATCATCGTCATGGACAAATCCACCGATATCATTCAGGCGATTGCCCGGATTTCCTATTTCTACAAGCATGAATCCTGCGGTCAGTGCACCCCGTGCCGTGAAGGGACGGGCTGGATGTACCGGATGATGGACAGGCTTGTGCGCGGTGATGCCGATATCAGCGAGATCGATGTGCTTGAGGATGTCACCCGTCAGGTTGAAGGGCACACGATCTGCGCCCTTGGTGATGCTGCGGCATGGCCTATTCAGGGCCTGATCAAGCATTTCCGCGGGGAAATTGAAAGCCGGATCATGGCGCGCAAGGCTGCCATGGTGGCTGAATAGGGGGATATGATGGTCAAACTGACGGTTGATGGCGTCGAGGTTGAGGTCGAGAACGGCTCCACTGTTCTCCAGGCCTGTGAAGCCGCGGGCAAGGAAGTGCCTCGTTTCTGCTATCACGAACGCCTGTCGATCGCAGGCAATTGCCGGATGTGCCTTGTTGAAATGGAACGGTCGCCAAAGCCGGTGGCCTCCTGTGCGATGCCTGCTGGTGAGGGCATGGTGATCAAGACCGATACCCCGCTTGTCCAGAAGGCCCGTGAAGGGGTCATGGAATTCATGCTGATCAACCATCCGCTGGATTGCCCGATCTGTGATCAGGGCGGCGAATGTGATCTGCAGGATCAGGCGATGGGCTATGGCGGTGACCGCAGCCGCTATCAGGAAACCAAGCGTGCCGTCGAAAACAAGCATATGGGGCCGCTGATCTCGACGATCATGACGCGCTGTATCCACTGCACCCGCTGTGTCCGCTTCTCGACCGAGGTTGCCGGGGTCAACGATATGGGGGCGATCGGCCGTGGCGAGACCATGGAGATCACCACCTATCTTGAAAAGGCTCTGGCCTCTGAATTGTCGGGCAATGTGGTCGATCTTTGCCCGGTGGGGGCACTGACCAACCGCCCCTATGCCTTCAACGCCCGGCCATGGGAACTGAGCCATACCGAAACCGTCGATGTTATGGATGCCATGGGGTCAGCCATTCGGGTCGATACAAGGGGCAATCAGGTGATGCGGGTGCTGCCGCGTATAAATGATGATATCAACGAGGAATGGATTTCCGATAAAACCCGCCACGCCCATGACGGGTTGCTGCGCCAGCGGCTCGACCGCCCCTATTTGCGCGGCCGTAATGGCCGGCTGCAGGAAGCCACCTGGGAAGAAGCCTTCGCCGCCATCAAGACAAAGATCAAAAAGGCCGATACGATCGGTGCGATCACCGGTGATCAATGTGATGCCGAAAGTATGTTCGCGTTGAAATCGCTGATGGAAAGGCTGGACAGCCCGCATATGGATTGCCGTCAGGATGGCAGTGTTCTCGGCGGCAAGGGCCGCGGCGGCTATGTCTTCAATTCCGGGTTCAATGGTCTTGAGGAAACAGATTTCATCCTGCTGATCGGCGTCAATCCGCGCCATGAAGCCGCTGTGATGAATGCCCGTATCCGCCGCCGCTGGCTCGATGACGGGCTTGAGGTCGCCCGTCTCGGGACGCCGGTTGATCTGACCTATCCTGTTTCTGAACTCGGTGATGATGCCAGCGTGCTGAACCAGATTGCCGACGGCAAGCACCCGGTCTGCCGCAAGTTGAAGCGTGCCAAAAAGCCGATGATCATGATCGGGGCCGGGGCCTGCAATCGCCCGGACAGCATGGCTATTCTCCATGCTGCCAGCACGATTGCCACGGCCTATGATGTCGTCGGCAAGGATTGGAACGGGTTCAATGTCCTGCATACCGCTGCGGCGCGTGTGGCTGGGCTTGATATGGGTTTCCTGCCTGCGACCAAGGGTATGGATACCGCAGCGATGCTGAAAGCGGCGCAATCGGGCAAGCTTGATGTGCTCTATCTGCTGGGTGCCGATGAGATGGATCTCGCCGGGATCAGTGATGACTGTTTTGTCATCTATCAGGGCAGTCACGGTGATGCCGGGGCGCGGGTTGCGGATGTGATCCTGCCCGGGGCCGCATGGTGTGAAAAGGATGCCCTTTTCGTCAATACCGAAGGCCGTGTTCAGCATGGCCAGCGGGCGACTTTCCCGCCTGGCGATGCCCGGGAAGACTGGGCGATCATCCGGGCCTTGTCGGCAGCAATCGGCAAGACACTTACCTTTGACAGCCACGATGATCTGCGTGATGCGCTCTATGCCGCGCATCCGGTTTTCGCTGACCAGAATGTCGTTGCCGTCAACGCCTTCAAACCGCAGGGACGGGCCGGGACAATCAATGCGACTCCGCTTGTCCATGCCATTGGCCCCGGCCGTGATACGAATTTCTACATGACCTGCCCGATCAGCCGCCATTCGGTGACGATGGCAGACTGTGTCGAGGCTTTTGCTGATGAAATGAAGGGGGCGGCGGAATAATGCAGACGCTTACCTCCATCCTGACATCAGCGGAATTCATTAACCTGCTGTGGATTGTCGCCCAGATCTTTGCGGTGATTGTGCCGCTGCTGATCGCTGTCGCCTATCTGACGCTGGCCGAACGTCGTGTCATCGGCCTGATGCAGTTGCGCAAAGGGCCAAATGTTGTCGGGCCTTTCGGGCTGTTCCAGCCTTTTGCCGATGCGCTGAAACTGCTGTCCAAGGAAACGATCCTGCCATCGGGGGCATCAAAGGTTGTTTTCGTGATCGCCCCGATGCTGACCTTCATCCTGTCGCTGGTGGCCTGGGCGGTGATCCCGTTCGGTGAAGGCATGGTCATCGCCGATGTCAATGTCGGTATTCTCTATCTTTTCGCGATATCATCCCTCGGTGTTTACGGGGTGATCATGGCGGGCTGGTCATCGAATTCCAAATACCCGTTTCTCGGGGCGATGCGGTCGGCCGCTCAGATGATCTCTTATGAAGTCTCGCTGGGGCTCGTGATCATCACGGTCATTATCGCCGCCGGGTCATTGAACCTGACCGAGATTGTCGAGGCCCAGCGGGGGCTGTGGTTCTTTATCCCATTGTTCCCGATGTTCGTGATCTTCTTTATCTCGACGCTGGCAGAAACCAACCGGGCGCCGTTCGACCTGCCGGAAGGCGAAAGCGAACTCGTCGCCGGGTATTTTGTCGAATATTCATCGATGAGTTTTGCCCTGTTCTTCCTTGGGGAATACGCCAACATGATCCTTATGTCGGGGATGACGGTGACACTGTTCCTCGGGGGCTGGCTGCCGCCGTTTGATATTGCTCCGCTGAACTGGATACCTGGGCCGATCTGGTTCGCGCTTAAAGTGGCCCTGGTGCTGTTCGTGTTTCTCTGGGTGCGGGCAACAACCCCGCGCTACCGTTATGACCAGTTGATGCGTCTGGGGTGGAAAGTGTTTCTGCCGTTCACGCTGTTGTTCGTGGCCCTGTGCAGCGGCTTCATGCTGGCTTTTGATATGTTGCCGGGATAACCGATAGGGGGGATTAACCATGAATGCTGTGATCAACGCCGCGCGATCCTTTCTGCTCTTGGAAATCGTCAAGGGCCTCGGGCTGACGCTGAAATATTTCTTCAAGCCCAAGGTGACGATCAACTATCCCTATGAAAAGGGAAGCCTGTCGCCACGCTTTCGCGGGGAGCACGCCCTGCGCCGCTATCCCAATGGCGAAGAACGCTGCATCGCCTGTAAACTGTGTGAAGCGATCTGCCCGGCGCAGGCGATTACCATCGAGGCGGAACCGCGAGAGGATGGCAGCCGCCGCACCACCCGTTATGATATCGACATGACCAAATGTATCTATTGCGGGTTCTGTCAGGAAGCCTGTCCGGTTGATGCGATTGTCGAAGGCCCGAATTTCGAGTTTGCCACCGAAACCCGCGAAGAACTCTATTACGACAAGGAAAAACTGCTGGCCAACGGTGACCGCTGGGAAACTGAAATTGCCCGCAATCTTGCCGCGGATGCACGGTATCGATAGGAACGCAACATGATCTCCAGCCTGTTTTTCTATCTGTTTGCCCTGATGACCGTTGCCTCCGGCCTGATGGTGATCTCGGCCCGCAACCCGGTTCACGCCGTGCTGTTCCTGATCCTCGCCTTTTTCAACGCATCGGGTCTGTTCATCCTGATGGGGGCTGAATTCATCGCCATGCTGCTGGTGGTGGTCTATGTCGGGGCAGTGGCGGTGCTTTTCCTGTTTGTTGTCATGATGCTCGATATCAACTTCGCCGATATGCGTGAAGGATTCCACCGGCATCTGCCGATTGCGCTTGTTGTCGGGGCCGTGCTTTTTGTTGAGCTTGTGCTGATCTTTTCCGGGGCGGAAACAACCATGGGCGTTGCACCGGTGGCGGAAGGCCGGTCCAACATCGCCCGTATCGGTGACGTGCTCTATACCGACTATCTCTATCTCTTCCAGATTGCCGGGGTCATCCTGCTGGTGGCGATGATCGGGGCGATCACCCTGACCATGCGCCAGCGTGAAGGGGTCAAGCGCCAGTCGATTGCTGATCAGAACGCCCGCCGCCGCGATGAAACCGTGGCCGTTGTCTCGGTCGAGACAGGCGTCGCGCCAAAGCCGCTGAGCAATGATGCAACAGAAGACAAGAAGGTACTGCGCTGATGCTTGAGATTACACTCTTCCATTATCTGACTGTTGCCGCGATCCTGTTCACACTCGGGGCTGTCGGGATTTTCCTCAACCGCAAGAACGTCATCACCATCCTGATGTGTATCGAGTTGATGCTGCTGGCGGTGAATATCAACATGGTGGCGTTTTCGACCCATAACGGTGATCTTACCGGGCAGATTTTCGCCATGCTGATCCTGACCGTAGCGGCGGCGGAAGCGGCGATCGGGCTGGCCATTCTTGTTGTCTATTTCCGGAACCGCGGCAGTATCGCGGTCGAAGACATCAATGTGATGAAAGGGTAGAGGGGGATGATCTCTGCAATAGTCTTTCTGCCCCTTCTGGGCGCAATCGGAGCGGGCATCTTCGCGCTGATGGGTAATGACCGGGGCGGTTTCATCGTCTCCATCGGGGCCATGATCCTGTCGATGATCCTCGGCTGGGTGGCATTCCTGACGATGGCCATTCCGGGTATTGACCAGACAGTCCATCTGGCGCGCTGGATCTCCTCCGGCGGGTTTGATGTCAACTGGGCGTTGCGTTTCGATACCCTGACAGCTGTCATGGTGATCGTGGTGACGACAGTCTCGACCATGGTCCATATCTATTCTGTGGGCTATATGAGCCACGATAACGCCAAACCGCGGTTCATGGCGTATCTGAGCCTCTTTACCTTCGCCATGCTGATGCTGGTAACCGCCGATAACCTTGTCCAGATGTTCTTTGGCTGGGAAGGCGTCGGGGTGGCTTCCTATCTGCTGATCGGGTTCTGGTATCACCGGCCTTCGGCCCATGAAGCGGCGATGAAGGCGTTTGTTGTCAACCGCGTCGGTGATTTCGGCTTTGCCCTCGGGATCTTTGCCATCTTCGCGCTGACAGGCTCGGTGCAGCTGGATGAGATCTTTGCCGCAGCCCCGGGGCTTGTGGACACGCGCATCACCTTCCTGTTCTGGGATCTGCCGGCCCTTGAAGTGGCTGGCATTCTGCTGTTTATCGGGGCGATGGGCAAATCCGCCCAGCTCGGCCTGCATACCTGGCTGCCCGATGCTATGGAAGGCCCGACGCCTGTTTCGGCCCTCATCCATGCGGCGACGATGGTCACCGCCGGGGTATTCATGGTCTGCCGTCTTTCGCCGGTGCTTGAATATGCGCCGTTCACGCTCGATGTGATCACCATCGTCGGGGCACTGACAGCGATCTTTGCTGCCACAATCGGGTTCACCCAGTTCGATATCAAGCGGGTGATCGCCTATTCAACCTGCTCGCAGCTTGGGTATATGTTCTTTGCCGCCGGTGTTTCAGCCTATCCGGCAGCGATGTTCCACCTGACCACCCATGCCTTTTTCAAGGCCCTGCTGTTTCTCGGGGCCGGGTCGGTCATTCATGCACTTTCCGATGAACAGGATATGCGTCGCATGGGCGGCATCTGGAAGAAGATCCCCTTCACCTATGTGATGATGTGGATTGGCTCGCTGGCTCTGGCCGGGTTCCCGTTCTTTGCCGGTTACTATTCCAAGGATATGGTTCTTGAGGCAGCCTGGGCACAGCACGGGGCCACCGGGCAGTTTGCCTATACTATGGGTATTCTGGCGGCGTTCCTGACAGCCTTCTATTCCTGGCGGCTGCTGATCATGACGTTCCACGGCAAGCCCCGAGCCTCCGACGAGGTGATGAGCCATGTCCACGAAAGCCCGCTGGTGATGACACTGCCGCTCTTTGTGCTGGCGATCGGGGCTGTCTTTTCCGGGTTCATGTTCTACGATCTCTTTGTCGGTCATCACTGGCAGGATTTCTGGGGTCAGTCGATCTTCATCAGGCCTGAAAACACAGCCATGGCTGATGCCCATCACGTGCCGAAGATCATCAAGTTTATGCCGTTGATTGTTGGCATTGCCGGTGTGGCGATGGCCTATCTGGCTTATATGATCATCCCGGGGATGCCGGCGGCCCTGGCCCGGCTGTTCCGCCCTGTGCACCAGTTGTTCTTCAACAAATGGTTCTTTGATGAACTCTATAACGCCGTGTTCGTGCGCCCGGCCGTGCGGATAGGGCAGATGCTCTGGTCACGCGGTGATATCGGCACGATTGATGCCTTCGGGCCTGACGGGATGTCGGCCATGGTCCAGCGGTTTTCGGTTTTCTGCAGCCGGATGCAATCGGGCTATGTGTTCCACTATGCTTTTGCCATGCTGATCGGGGTCGTGGCGTTGATAACGCTCTATGCGCGGGGTTTTGGGGGATAACATGGAAACGACCTGGCCAGTTTTGACGATCCTCACCTTCCTGCCGCTGATCGGGGTGGTGTTTCTGCTGCTGATCCGTGGTGATCAGGACGTGGTTGTCCGCAACGCCCGCAATGTCGCGCTCTGGGTCTCGGGCTTCACCTTCATCATGTCGCTGTTTGTCTGGTGGAATTTTGACCCGACCCTGACAGGCTATCAGTTTGAAGACCGCGGCGAATGGCTTGCCCGGGATGGCATCAGCTATCACATGGGTGTTGACGGCATATCGATGCCGTTCGTTGTACTGACAACATTCCTGACACCACTTGCCATTCTCGCATCGTGGAAATCCATCACCCACCGTGTCCGTGAATACATGATCGCCTTCATGGTGCTTGAAACCCTGATGATCGGGACCTTCTGTGCGCTTGATCTGATCCTGTTCTACCTGTTCTTTGAGGCGGTTCTGATCCCGATGTTCCTGATCATCGGCATCTGGGGCGGCAAGCAGCGTGTCTATGCCTCGTTCAAGTTCTTCCTCTATACCCTTGCCGGCTCGGTCCTGATGCTGGTGGCGATGCTCTACATGGCCGGGGAGGCGGGGTCGACCAATATCCCGCTGCTTCAGGATTATGTGTTTGATCCGATGGTGCAACGCTGGCTTTTCATTGCGTTCTTTGCGTCCTTTGCGGTGAAAGTGCCGATGTGGCCGGTGCATACCTGGCTGCCCAACGCCCATGTCGAAGCCCCGACGGCCGGGTCGATGATCCTGGCCGGGATTCTCCTGAAAATGGGGGGATACGGCTTCCTGCGCTTCTCGCTGCCGATTTTCCCGGATGCGTCGCTGTTCTTCGCACCGATGGTCTTCACACTGTCGGTGATCGCGGTGATCTATACCTCGCTTGTGGCACTGGCGCAGTCCGATATGAAAAAGATGATCGCCTATTCGTCGGTTGCCCATATGGGGTTTGTCACGGTGGGGATTTTCACCATGACCGAACAGGGTATTGCCGGGGCCATGTTCCAGATGATCAGCCATGGGCTGGTTTCGGCAGCATTATTCTTTGCCGTCGGTGTTGTCTATGACAGGCTGCATACCCGAGAGATTGATGCCTATGGCGGTGTCGCCGACAGCATGCCGCGCTATGCCGTGTTTTTCATGCTGATGATGCTGGCGTCGGTCGGTCTGCCGGGGACAAGCGGGTTCATCGGCGAATTCCTAGTCCTGGTCGGGGCCTGGCAGGCGAGCAGCCTTCTTGCTTTCCTGACCGCAACTGGGCTTGTCCTGGGGGCGACCTATATGCTCTGGCTCTATCGCCGGGTGGTGTTTGGCCGTGCCGAAAAGCCCGAGGTTATCTCAATGGCCCCGCTGGAACGCCGCGAGATGCTGATCTTCGCGCCGCTTTCCGTGCTGGTCTTGTGGTATGGCGTTTTTCCGGGCTCGCTGCTTGATCTGATGCAGCCGGCCATTTTGGGTATTCTCGACCAGGTTTCGGCCGCTGAAACAATGCTGGCCATGGGGGCGCAATAATGGATGCACTTGTTCTCTCACCGGCGATTGCCGAAATTTTTCTGGCACTGGCAGTGATCGTGCTGGTGATGCTGGCGGCGTTCGGCAGCAATCCCGAAAAAACCTCGACACTGATGCAGCGGCTGTCGATCGCCGTTCTGGCGATCACCGGGATGCTGACCTATGCCTACGGGTCTGTGCCAGGCATGGCCTTTGGCCAGTTGTTCATGACCTCGCCGTTTATGGTCTATATGAAACTGCTGGTGTTGATCGGGGCCGTGGTTGTCATGCTCGTTGCCCGCCCGCACTTGCGTGCTGACGGGATCGATAAGCCTGAATTCTACCTGCTGCTGCTGCTTTCCGTGCTTGGGATGATGGTGGTGATTTCCGCCAATGATCTGATGGTTCTCTATATGGGGGTCGAGCTGCAATCGCTGCCGCTCTATGTGATTGCTGCGATGCAGCGCGATAACCTGCGGTCATCCGAAGCCGGACTGAAATATTTTCTGCTCGGGGCGTTGTCATCGGGCCTGCTGCTTTACGGGGCCTCGATGATCTACGGCTTTGCCGGGTCGACAGGCTATGCCGAGATTGCCTCCAGCCTCGCTGATGGAGCTTCAGCCGGTGTTGTGATCGGGATCGTCTTCCTGATCGCCGGTCTCGCCTTCAAGATCTCTGCCGCCCCGTTCCATATGTGGACACCCGATGTCTATGAAGGCTCGCCGACAATTGTCACAGCGTTCTTTGCGATTGTTCCCAAGATTGCCGCCATGACGCTGTTTATGCGCGTGACCTATGGGATGCTCGAGCCGGTGCCCGAAAGCTGGCAGCAGGTGGTCGTGACAATCGCTGTGCTGTCGATGGTGATCGGGGCGCTCGGGGCGATCATGCAGACGGATCTGAAACGGCTTCTGGCCTATTCATCCATTGCCCATATGGGGTATGCGCTGGTCGGCATGGCCTCGGCAGATGCAAGCGGTATCTCATCGGTGATGGTCTATCTGGCGATCTATGTGATCTCGTCGATCGGGGTGTTTACGCTCATTCTGTCGATGCACCGTGAAGGCGTCGCTGTCCACCGGATTGCTGATCTCAAAGGCTATTCTCGCAGCCATCCTGTCTATGCCGCGGCGATGCTGATCTTCATGTTTTCCATGGCAGGGATTCCGCCGCTTGGCGGGTTCTTCGGCAAATGGTTCGTGTTCTCGGCTGCTGTTGATGCCGGGATGGTTGGGCTGGCTGTCTGCGGTGTTCTCGCATCCGTTGTCGGGGCGTTCTATTATCTGCGGGTCGTCAAGGTCATGTATATCGATGAGGGGGACACCCCGCTTGATGCCGAAGACACGATGACCAGCCGTCTGGTGATCGGGCTGACAGCGGCCGGGCTGGTGCTGTTCATCTTCGGGCTTGGGCCGCTGCGGGATGTGATTGCCGCGACGCTGCCCCATATCGTGATCATCCTTGGCTGAACCGCTCACATCGCTGCATATCACCCGGGTCGCCGAAACCGGCAGTACGTCTGATCTAGCGCTCGAAGCAGCCCGGTCAGGGGCGGCTGAAGGGTCAGCCTTTCGGGCTGATATCCAGACAAAAGGCCGCGGGCGGCATGGCCGTGAATGGGTCTCCCCCAAGGGTAATCTCTATGTCTCAGTGTTGTTGCGGCCTGAAAGACCGACGCATGAATGGCCCGGGCTGTCGCTGGTGGCAGGGCTGGCCCTTCATGATGTGCTGTCGCGTTTTCGCGGCCGGGAAAGGGCACGGCTCAAATGGCCGAATGATGTTCTCCTGGATGATCGCAAAGTGGCTGGATTGCTGCTCGAGGCCCATGATGATGCGGTGATCCTCGGCTGCGGGGTGAATTGCATCACAGCCCCGGATCAGACAAGCGGCTGGCTGCCGGGCTGCCTCAATCAGCAGACCGATGAAACCTTTGTCGATGCTGATGCGGTGATGGAAGCTCTTGCTGTCAGCCTCTGTCATCGTTACAACGTCTGGCACGGGAATGGTTTTGCCCCCATGGTGGGGGACTGGATCGATGCCGCTGCCCATATCGGCACGGTGATCGAAACCCGCCAATCGAATGGCGAAACCGTTTGTGGTATCTTTGAAACACTCTCTGATGATGGCGGCATGATGCTGCGCTGTGATGACGGTACGCTCAGGGAGATGACGGCAGGCGAGGTCCTGCGGGCAAGACCGGAAGGAAACGGATAATGCTGCTGGTCATAGATTGCGGCAATACGAACACGGTTATCGGTATTTTTGAAGGGGAACAGAAGGTCGCCAGCTGGCGGATGAAAACTGACCCCAAGAAAACCGCCGATGATCATGCTGTCTGGCTCGACCATCACATGAAGGGGGCTGAAATCTCCCGGGCGATGGTGCGGGGGGCGGTGATCGCCTCGGTCGTGCCGGCCTGTGTCACCCCTTACCGGAAACTGGTGGAAGACCATTTCGGGGTGGATCACTTCATCATTGACGGCAATGACCCGTCCCATGGTGTGCCGATCCTGATTGACCGGCCGGAACAGGCCGGGGCTGACCGGATCGCCAACGCTGCCGGGGCTGCCGCCTATGATCTGCCGGCGATTGTCATTGATTTCGGCACGGCAACAACCTTTGATCTCGTTGATGAAAACGGGGCCTATATCGGCGGGGTCATCGCCCCCGGGGTCAATCTGTCGATTGATGCGCTCTATCAGGCAGCGGCACGGCTGCCGCTGATCGACCCGTCATCATGGTCGACCGCCATGCCGGTTCACGGCAAATCAACGATCGATGCCATGAATGCCGGGCTGTTCTATGGTTATGTCAGTCTTGTTGATGGCATGATCGAAAAGATCACTGCTTCGATCGGCCGGGACATGACAGTGATTGCCACTGGCGGGCTGGCGACAATCTTCAGCGAAGCGATCAAGGGTGTTGACCATCATGATCCCGACCTCACATTAAAGGGCATGGTTGCCATTTACACCAATAGAAAGCAGGCTTGATGGAACAGTTCTGGGATGATGAAGACCTGATCTTCCTGCCCCTTGGGGGGTCGGATGAAATTGGCATGAACGCCAATCTTTTTCACCATGACGGGCGTTGGCTGATGGTCGATCTCGGGATCAGTTTCCCCGATGAGACAATGCCCGGGGTTGATGTCGTGCTGCCGGACCTGAAATTTATTGAGGAACGCAAAGATCGCCTTGATGGCCTGGTGATCACCCACGGCCATGAAGATCACCTCGGGGCGATCCCCTATCTCTGGGAACGCCTGCGCTGCCCGATTTTCGGCTCGCCGTTCACGCTGGCACTTGTGCGCGGCAAGTTGCAGGAACATCTGCCGGATGCAAAGGTCAAGTTGATCTCCCTGCCGTTCAATGATGCGGTATCGATCGGGCCGTTTTCGGTTGAGATGATCTCGCTGACCCATTCGATCCCTGATCCGGCTGGGCTCGTGCTGCGGGCTGGCGGCAGGACGATCTTCCACACCGGTGACTGGAAGTTTGATGAAGCACCGCAAGTGGGCCCGCTTTCGGATACAGCTGCGCTTCAGGCACTCGGTGACAGCGGTGTCGATGTCATGATCGGTGACAGCACCAACGCCATGGTTGAGGGCCGCACCGGCAGTGAAGAAGATGCCTATAACGGGTTGCTTGAGGTTATCAAATCCAAGCAGGGCAGGGTGGCGGTCACCTGCTTTGCATCGAACCTCGCACGGGTACAGTCGCTGATCCGGATCGCCATTGAAACCAACCGCAGCCCTGTGCTGGTGGGGCGTGCCCTGCACCGGATTACCGATGCTGCACGATCCTGCGGTTATATTGATGATTGGCCCGATCTGGTCTCGGAGCAGGATTTCGATCTCATCCCGCGTGAAAACATTCTGCTGATCTGCACGGGCTCGCAGGGTGAACCGCGGTCTGCACTGGCACGGATCGCCCGCAGTGAACACCACAATATCAGCCTTGATGAAGGTGACAGCGTTCTCTTTTCCTCGCGGCAGATTCCCGGCAACGAGGTTTCAATTTCGCGGGTTCAGGATAACCTGATCCGGCGGGGGATCGAGGTGATCACCGATGATGATGCCCCGATCCATGTTTCCGGCCATCCCGGGCGTGAGGAAATGGCTGAAATGTATCAGCTGATCCGCCCCGCGGTGGCAATCCCTGTGCATGGGACGGCGCGGCATCTCCGCGCCCATGCCGCGCTGGCAACATCCTGCCAGGTCAAGGCCACGCTGGTTCCTGAAAACGGGGCATTGATCAAATTGGATGGCACCGGCGCCTCTGTGCTGGGCAAGGTGTCCTCGGGGCTGCTGACTTATGAAGGTGGCGAGATCATCTCTATTGATGGTGATGTCATGCGTGATCGACGTCGGATGCTCTGGAACGGCAGTGTCTCGGTTTCAGTGGTGCTCAGCCTTGATGGGCAACTGGCTCACCCGCCAATCGTGCAGCAGACTGGTCTGGCCGAAGGCTACCGGGCGGATGATTATCTGGCCGAGGCGTCGATCCGGGTTGAGGATGCGGTGCTGGCGATGCCGGCAGATCACCGGTTTGATGACCAGAAACTCGAAGCCACCATCAGCCAGGCGGCACGGTCGCTGGCCAAGGCGATGTTCCAGCGGCGGCCACTCGTTCAGCCGCATATCCTGCGGGTTGATGCACTGGCTGTTGTCGGGGGAGAATGATGATCGGCAAACTCAATCACATTGCCCTTGTCGTTCCTGATCTCGCCGAGGCATCGGCAGCATGGCAGGCGCGGCTCGGGGCGACGGTATCAGCCCCGCAAGCTCTGCCGGAGCACGGCGTGACGGTGGTGTTTGTCGATACCGGCAACAGCAAGGTTGAGCTGCTTGAACCCCTCGGTGATGACAGCCCCATCGCCCGCTATCTTGATCGCAACCCCGATGGCGGGATGCACCATCTCTGCTTTGAAGTCGATGATATCCGTGCCGCCCGTGACCGGCTGCTGGCTGAAGGTGCACGCGTGCTCGGTGACGGTGAACCGAAGACGGGGGCCCACGGCAAACCCGTCCTGTTCCTGCACCCGAAAGATTTCAACGGCACGCTGATTGAACTGGAAGAAGTCTGATGGATTGGGTTTCCGGCGTCGTTGTCTATATTCTGCTCTGGTGGTGGGTCTTTTTCATGACCTTGCCTTTCGGTGCGAAAGCAACAGAAACTCCTGAAAAGGGCCATGCTCCTTCAGCCCCGGAAAAGCCCCGGCTGCTGATCAAGGCGGCGGTCACCAGCGGTATTGCGCTGGTTCTCTGGTTCGGGGTCGATGCGCTGATCGACAGCGGGATTTTCTCGTTCCGGGAGATGGTCAAAGAGCCATAAAAAATGACGGGTTTAACCCCGCCATTTTCTTTAGTACTTATGTACCGAAATTGTCCTCCCCAACCTCGGCTATAGAAAAACAGTATGGGAGTTTTTCGAGGTTGTCATTAAAAAAAATTCCCATTTGCAAAAAAAATTGATCTTTTATTTCCCAAACTGATTACCCACGCCTCAGAATATTATCCGGGCTTTTGGTCGCATCAGGAAAAAATTCTCTGGCAAGCCTGATTTTGCATGGTAATGTGCAGCCATGACGCATGAGATTTACATGGCATCCGATCACGCCGGCTTCGGTCTGCGGTCTGAACTGGCCCTGTTTCTGAGGGATGAAGGCCACATTGTTCATGACCTTGGGCCGGAGACAAATGATCGTGTTGATTATCCGGATTTCGGCCATAAATTGGCTATGGCGATGAAGCCGGTTCCGGATGCACGCGGCGTGCTGGTTTGTGGCAGTGGTATCGGCATATCCATTGCAGCAAACCGTTCACCCTGGATCAGGGCAGCGTTGTGTCATGATGTAACCTCTGCTCGTCTCAGCCGAGAGCATAACGATGCCAATGTCGTCGTTTTTGGGGAGAGGCTCATCGGAGAAGAAGTGGCGAGACAGGCCCTTGCGGCTTTCCTGTCCACAGAATTCGAAGGGGGCCGGCACGCTTCCCGGGTTGAAAAACTCGGTTCGCTGTCTTCCTGAACAGACTGATCTTTCTTTGAAAGGAATTTAAATATGAATGAAATGAAATCATTCTTTTCGACTCATCTGATGGACAGTGATCCTGATCTCCACAACGCCATCGATCTGGAATTGAATCGCCAGCGTGACGGTATTGAGCTTATCGCTTCTGAAAATATTGTCTCGCGTGCTGTTCTCGAAGCCCAGGGTTCCGTGCTGACCAACAAATATGCCGAAGGCTATCCCGGTCGCCGCTATTACGGGGGCTGTGAATTTGTGGATCTCGCCGAACAGCTGGCGCTTGATCGGGTCAAGAAACTCTATAACTGCGAATGGGCTAACGTCCAGCCGCATTCGGGCGCCCAGGCCAACCAGGGTGTTTTCCTCGCGCTGCTGCAGCCGGGTGATACGATCCTCGGGATGTCGCTTGATGCGGGTGGTCACCTGACCCACGGTTCTGCCCCGAACCTCTCGGGCAAATGGTTCAACGCGATCCAGTACGGTGTCCGTGAAGACAACGCCCTGATTGATTTCGATGAAGTCCAGCGGCTTGCTGATGAGCACAAGCCGAAGATGATCATCGCCGGTGGTTCCGCCTATCCGCGGACTCTCGATTTTGCCAAGTTCCGTGAAATCGCTGACAGTGTCGGGGCCTATCTGATGGTCGATATGGCGCATATCTCCGGTATTGTTGCCGCCGGTCTGCACCCGAACCCGATCGAACACGCCCATGTTGTCACCTCGACAACCCACAAGACTCTGCGCTGCAGCCGTGGTGGGATGATCCTCTCCAACGATGTCGATCTCGGCAAGAAGATCAACTCGGCGATGTTCCCGGGTCTTCAGGGCGGGCCGCTGATGCACGCTATCGCAGGCAAGGCTGCCGGTTTCGGCGAAGCCCTCAAGCCTGAGTTCAAGGACTACATGCAGAATGTGCTGGATAACGCCGTTGTGCTGGCTGATGTGTTGAAGGAAGACGGCTTCGATATTGTTTCGGGCGGAACCGACACCCATGTCGTTCTGGTTGATCTGCGGCCGAAGGGGCTGACCGGGAATATCTCGGAAGTTGCCCTCGAAAACGCCGGGATCACCTGTAACAAGAACGGCGTGCCGTTCGATCCGGAAAAGCCGATGGTGACATCGGGCATCCGGCTCGGAACACCGGCAGCCACAACCCGCGGTTTCGGCCAGGATGAATTCCGCCAGGTCGGCTCCCTCATCAGTGAAGTGCTGAACGGGCTGGCCAGCAACCGCAATGACAACTCGGCGGTCGAGGCGACTGTGCTCGAAAAAGTACAGAAGTTGTGCCGCGCCTTCCCAATCTACTAGATTTAGTGTAAAAAAGGGCAGTTAACGATCAGGAGTCGCTGATATGGACTGCCCTTTTTGTGGAAGCAACGATACTCAGGTTAAGGATTCCCGCCCCTGTGAAGATGGGGCGGCGATACGCCGTCGGCGGTTGTGCAGTGCCTGTGATGCCCGGTTCACAACCTTTGAGCGTGTGCAGTTGCGGGAATTGATTGTGGTCAAGCGCAATGGCCGCAAATCCCCGTTTGATCGCGACAAACTGGAACGTTCGCTGGATATTGCCTTGCGGAAACGCAATGTTGACAGCGAAGTGGTGTCACGTTCGATCAATGAGCTGATCCGCACGCTTGAACAGCAGGGCGAAGTAGAGATTTCCACCGATACGATCGGCAAATATGTGATGGAAACGCTGTCCCGTCTCGATAACGTGGCCTATGTCCGCTACGCTTCTGTCTACAAGAACTTCGCTGCCCCGGGCGATTTCGGTGATTTCGTCGAAAAAGAAATCGGTGACTGACATCCCTCTTTCACGCCAGCAAGACCGCCGCTGGATGCGTGCCGCCCTGATGCTTGCCTGTCGGGGTGAGGGCAGGGTTGCACCCAACCCGGCCGTTGGCTGCGTGATCATCAGGGATGGTGTGCTCGTGGGGCAGGGACGCACCGCCGATGGCGGCCGCCCCCATGCTGAAACCATCGCTCTTGCCGAGGCCGGTGGTAAGGCCCGCGGGGCTACCGCTTATGTGACGCTCGAGCCCTGTGCCCATCATGGCCAGACCCCGCCCTGTGCTGATGCGCTGATTGCTGCCGGGGTGGCCCGGGTTGTTGTGGCCGCTGGTGATCCTGATCCGCGGGTGGCCGGGGAAGGCCTGCGCCGCCTTACCGAAGCTGGAATCAGGGTCGATGAAGGTGTGCTCACGCGTGAGGCCGCTGCCGGGCTGGCGGGGTATTTTTCCTGCCGCCGACAAGGGCGACCGCTGGTGACGGTCAAGATCGCCACAACGCTTGATGGCCGCATCGCTCTCGCCGACGGCACGTCACAATGGATCACCGGACCGCTGGCAAGGCGGTGGGTGCATGAAATGCGGTCGCGTCATGATGCGGTACTGACAGCATCTGGCACACTGAACGCCGATGATCCGGAACTGACCTGCCGTCTCGATGGGGTTGGTCATCAGCCGGTGCGTGTTGTTGTGGCCTCGCATGATCTTCCAGGTGAGGATACGGCACTTTTCCAGACGCTGGACAAAGGCCCAGTCTGGTGTTTCGGGCCTGAAGACACCTTGGCTAGCCTGCCGCAGGGGTTCAAGGGTTTGGCTGTGGCAACAGATGCTGATGGTCGGCCTGATCTTAAGGCAGTCATGGCCCGGCTTGCTGATGAGGGAATAACGGCTGTTATGGTCGAGGCCGGGGGCAGGTTTGCCGCCAGTCTCATCAAGGCGGGGCTGGTTGACAGGCTTGTCTGGATGCGAAGCAGCAGCGTCATTGGTGGTGACGGGCTCGCCTCGCTGGCCGAACTGGGGCTTGAAACCCTTGCCGATGGCGCTCTCTTTGAACGCAAGACCTTGTCATCGCTCGGCGATGATGCCATTGAAGTTCTGCACAGAAAAACCGGAGCATAAGCTGATCATGTTTACAGGGATCATTACCGCCATTGGCATTGTCGGGGAAATCATCACCAAACCGGATGGCGATGTCCGGCTCGGCATCATGACGCCCTGGGACTGCACGGCGATCCCCCTGGGGGCGTCGATTGCCTGCAGCGGTGTCTGTTTGACAGTCGTCGCCGTGGATGCCGGCCGCTTTGATGTCGATGTATCGGCGGAAACGCTGGCGGTGACAACGCTCGAACACTGGCAACCCGGCACCCGGATCAACCTCGAGCGGGCTCTTGCCATGGGTGATGAACTGGGGGGACATATTGTCTCCGGCCATGTTGACGGGCTGGGCACGATCACAGCGATCGACCGTGATGGTGATGGCTGGCGGCTGACCATCGAAGCCCCCCAGGGTCTCGCCCCGATGATCGCCCCGAAAGGGTCGGTGGCTGTGGATGGCATCTCGCTGACGGTCAATGAAGTCGATGACTGCCGCTTCGGGTTGATGATCATCCCCCATACCTGGGAGCACACAACGCTTGCCGACCGCCAGCCCGGCGACAAAATTAACCTTGAAGCCGATATGCTCGCCCGTTATGTTGCCCGCATCGTTTCTTTCCGGGACAAAGATAATGGATGATGCCCTGCTCGACGGCCTGTCGACCACTGATGAAATTATCGCTGCTGCCAAGGCCGGTGAAGTCTTTATTCTTGTCGATGATGAACACCGGGAAAATGAAGGCGATGTCTGCATTCTGGCAGAACACGCGACACCTGAAGCGATCAATTTCATGGCCAAGCACGCCCGCGGGCTGATCTGTCTTGCCATGGAACGTCGGCGGATCGACCAGCTGGGCCTGTCGCTGATGGAACAGCGTCATGACTCCCGCCACCAGACAGCCTTCACCCTTTCCATCGAAGCCCGTGAGGGTGTCACAACCGGTATTTCCGCCCATGATCGGGCCCGGACAATCGCTGTTGCCAGTGATCCCCGGTATGACGCGACGCATATCACGACCCCGGGGCATATCTTCCCGCTGATGGCGCGGGATGGCGGGACGCTCGTTCGTGCCGGTCATACCGAGGCGGTGGTTGACATTGCCCGTGCTGCCGGCGGTAACCCGGCCGGGGTCATCTGTGAGATCATGAAGGATGACGGCAGCATGGCACGGCTGCCGGATCTCATCCCCTTTGCCCGCGAACACGGGCTCAAGATCGGGACGATTGCCGATCTGATTGCCTGGCGGCGTGAGCGTGAAACGATTATCCGCCGTGGCGGTGAGATGCTGATCAATTCCATCTATGGCGGCGAATGGCGGATGATCGTCTATATCAATACCGCGAGTTATGCTGAGCACGTCGCCCTGATCAAAGGCGATCTTTCTTCTGATGAGCCCGTACTGGTGCGGATGCACGCGATGAATGTGCTCACCGATGTTCTCGGCGAGACAGGGACAGGCCGGACTGGTTCCGAAATCCAGTCCGCCATGCGGAGCATTGCCGATGAAGGCCGCGGCGTCATCGTGATGCTGCGCGAACCAAGCCCGACATCACTTTCCGATCAGGTGCAGCACCGTGCGTCCGGCAGCGAGGGTGGCGAGAACCAGATCCGCAGTTATGGTGTCGGGGCGCAGATCCTGCTTGATCTGGGGGTCAATGACATGGTCCTGTTGTCGAACACCCAGCGCAATGTGGTCGGTCTTGACGGCTACGGATTGACGATCAGCGACTATCGTTCCATGTCCGGGTCTTGATCGGGGGAGAGGCCAGCATGAAAAAACGTTTTTTGATTGTCGAAGCCCGTTTCTATACGGAAATCGCCGATGCCATGGCTGCCGGGGCGGTGATCGCGCTCGAAAACGCCGGGGTTGAGTATGACCGGATCGAAGTGCCCGGGGCGCTCGAGATTCCGGCGGCAATTGCCATGGCAGCGGGGCGCAGTGACGGCCCGGCCTATGACGGCTTTGTCGCTCTTGGCTGCGTCATCAGGGGTGAGACGTATCATTTTGAGATTGTCAGCAATGAATCATCGCGGGCGATCATGGATCTCTCGGTGCAGCACAACCTGGCTATTGGCAACGGCATCCTGACCGTTGAAAACGAAGATCAGGCCTGGGAAAGGGCAGACCCGAACCGCAAGAACAAGGGTGGTGATGCCGCCCGTGCGGCCCTGGCCATGGCCGCTCATGCCGAAACCTTCGGGACAGCACGATAATGACTGAATTTGATCAGGCCTCTGATGCCGAAAAGAGACGGCCCGGTTCCGTACGTCGCCGCACAGCAGCCCGCCTTGCCGGGATTCAGGTGCTGTTTCAGGCGGATGCCTCGAAAAAGCCGCTGACCGAGGTTATCCCCGGGTTCAAGACACATTTTCTGCCCCGATTGCTCGAGGAATTTGAGATCGATCGGCTTGATGAGGATCATTTCACCCAAATTATCTTTGCCGCCAGTGCCGAGGCCGGGGCTATCGATGCGGTCATCTCACCGCTGTTGAGCACGGGCTGGGTGATCGAACGCATTGGTGATGTTGATCGTGCCGCCCTGCACCTGGCTTATATCGAATTGCGCGATACGGTGCACGTTCCGGCACGGACGGTAATCACCGAATATACGGCCCTTGCTGAAACCTGCGGGGCTGATAGCGGTTTCGTCAACGCGATCCTTGATAAACTGGCGCGAGTGCTGCGGGTTGCCGAAATGCAATCTTCGGCACCCTGAGGCCATATTTTCGTTGCCTTGAAGGCCTGCTTTGATTATATGGTCACGAAGTCTTTCAAGAGGGCCGGTTTTACTGGCCTTTTTTATAACCCGGTCTGAACCATGGTCGGGTCTGGGGCAGCCTCCGGAAAATGGGGGGAGGTTGCTTCATCATTTCCACAACCCATAGGGCTGAAAAGATGAACATTGTAGATTTTGCAATCCTCTGCGGTGTTGTCGGTCTTGCCTACGGCATCTGGGCATCAAGAAGTGTTCTTGCTGCTGATGCAGGCAACGAACGTATGCAGGAAATTGCGGGCGCCATTCAGGAAGGCGCGCGGGCATACCTTAACCGTCAATACACCACCATCGGTATCGTTGGTATTGTTGTCGCCATTATCCTGGTGCTGACCCTTGGCACGTATGTTGCCATCGGCTTCGTGATCGGTGCTGTGTTTTCCGGTATCGCCGGTTACATCGGCATGAACGTGTCGGTTCGCGCCAATGTACGGACAACCCAGGCAGCCCGGTCTTCGCTTCCCGGTGCGCTCGACATCGCGTTCAAATCCGGTGCGATTACCGGGATGCTCGTTGTCGGCCTTGGTCTTCTCGGTGTGGCACTTTACTACCGCATCCTGACCGGCATGAACCTCGGCGAACGCCAGGTGATGGAAGCCCTCGTGGCCCTGTCCTTCGGGGCATCGCTGATCTCGATCTTCGCCCGTCTCGGTGGCGGTATCTTCACCAAGGGTGCGGATGTCGGTGCTGACCTCGTCGGTAAGGTCGAAGCCGGTATTCCCGAAGATGATCCCCGTAACCCGGCTGTTATCGCCGATAACGTTGGTGACAACGTCGGTGACTGTGCCGGGATGGCGGCTGACCTTTTTGAGACTTATGCCGTGACACTGGTGGCGACGATGCTGCTGGCAGCCATTTACCAGCTTGGTGAAGCCGCGCTCGTCTATCCGATCGCAATCGGTGCTGTCTGTATCGTGACCTCCGTTATCGGGACTTTCTTTGTCCGTCTCGGGTCGACCAACAACATCATGGGTGCGCTCTACAAGGGCTTCATCGCCACCGCCGTTCTGTCGGCGATTGCGATCTATTTCGTCACCGGCCATGTTTTTGCTGACGGCGGTATGAACTACTTCATCTGTGCGATTGTCGGTCTGCTCGTCACCGGGGCTCTCGTCTGGATCACCGAATACTACACCTCCACCGAGTTCCGCCCTGTGCGTACGGTGGCCAAGGCCTCTGAAACCGGACACGGCACCAACGTGATTTCCGGTCTGGCCATGTCGATGGAAGCCTGCGCGGTTCCGGCGATCATTATCGCTGCCGGGATCATCGTTTCCTTCCAGATGGCTGGTATTTACGGGATCGGCATTGCCGCCACCACCATGCTGGCCCTGGCCGGGATGGTTGTTGCTCTCGATGCCTACGGTCCGGTAACCGATAACGCCGGTGGTATCGCCGAGATGGCTGAACTTGATGAAAGCGTCCGTAACGTGACCGATGCTCTCGATGCCGTCGGTAACACCACCAAGGCTGTCACTAAGGGTTATGCCATCGGTTCCGCCGGTCTGGCTGCGCTGGTGCTGTTTGCCGCCTATACCGAAGATCTCAACCACTATTTCCCGGATATGCAGGTCAACTTTGACCTGAAAGACCCGTATGTTGTGGTTGGTCTGCTGATCGGTGGGATGCTGCCGTATCTGTTCGGCTCGCTGGGCATGCAGGCCGTTGGTCGTGCCGGTGGTGCGGTGGTTGAAGAAGTCCGCCGCCAGTTCCGCGAGATCAAGGGTATCATGGAAGGCAAGGCCAAGCCTGATTACAGCCGTGCCGTCGATCTGCTGACCCGTTCCGCAATCAAGGAAATGATCGTCCCGTCTCTGCTGCCGGTTCTGGCCCCTGTCGTCGTCTACGTCGTCATGGCCATGGCTGTCAGCCAGGAAGCTGCATTCACCGCCATCGGTGCGATGCTGCTGGGGACAATCGTGACCGGTCTCTTCGTGGCCATTTCCATGACCGCCGGTGGTGGTGCCTGGGATAACGCCAAGAAGTACATCGAAGACGGCAACCATGGCGGCAAGGGCTCCGAAGCCCACAAGGCTGCTGTCACGGGTGATACGGTCGGTGATCCCTACAAGGATACCGCTGGCCCTGCTGTCAACCCGATGATCAAGATCATCAACATCGTGGCGATCCTGATGCTGGCCGCACTGGCCCACTGATCCACGCGATCATATCCACATAAAAGAAAGGCCCTTCTTCGGAAGGGCCTTTTTCATGCGGTAATTACAAAAAAATTATTGGGGCGATTATTGGGGGCCGCCGGGGGTTCTGACGTTGCGGAAGATCTGATCCAGAACACCGAAAGTATCGCCGGGGGTCGGGGTTTTTTCATCCCGGTGAAAAACGGTGCGGCCCGTGGCATCGTCGGTGATTGTCACCGCTGTCACCACCCCGCTTTCATTATGGGAAAAGGCAACGATTGTGCGATCGATGGGGAGCTTGCGGCCGCCTGGCTTCTCTTCCATGATCTGCGAGACATAATAGACTGTGCCGCTGTCAAACGCGCCGGTGGCCGAGGGTTTGCCGAACAGGGCCTCGATCTCGATCATGCGCGTTTTGCCGGGTTCAACCCGAGACAGCGACGTCGCATCGAGGATATTGCCATGCTGGGTGACCATGCTTTCGCAACCGCCGAGAGACAGTCCCGCAATTGCCACCGCGAAAAATGTTTTTGCAAGTATTGACTTCATGCTATCACTCTAACACCGGTTCTTCTGGTCTGTCATGCCGTTAATCATGGCGGCGGTCAATCTTTGTTGTGAAAAAATCTGCTGATGTTGTCCTGGCTTTCGAAAAAAGTTGAACAATGGGCTCGCCCTGCTGATGAAAGGGCCCACCGTATCTATGCGGTGCTGGCTGATAACGCCCGCAATCCGGCCTTCTACGAACGCTACGGGGTGGCGGATACGTTTGATGGCCGGTTTGATACCCTGACGCTGATGGTGGTGCTGGCGGTACGCCGCATGACCGCAGCCGGTGATGATGGCAAGGCCCTGGGGCAGGGGGTGATCGATACCATGTTCGCCGATATGGATTTGAGCCTTCATGAAATTGGTGTCAGCGAAAACAAGGTCGGCAAGAAGGTAAAGCAGATGGCGACGGCCTATCTCGGCCGGATGCAGGCCTATGGCGAGGGGCTGGATGCGGGGGATGAAAATGGCCTCGCTGCAACCCTCAACCGCAATCTTTACCGGGATAACGGGACTGATGCCAAGGCCAATGGCCTGGCAGCGGCCGTGCTCGCCGAAGAAGCACGCCTCAACAGTCTTGATGATGAAACAGCCCTGTCGGTGGGCGGCATCTCGGTTCATCTTGACAGCAAGGGGTAGGGGCGATGTTTGAAACAGTCATTTCGCCAAACCAGCTCGATCACGGCAAGGCAATGAAAATATCGCTCACTGCAGCGCTTGAGGACAGGCAAGCCCTGGCCCAGCGTTTTGACTGGATCGAGGCGTGTTCCGTTGAGGCTCATCTTGAGATGAAAATGATTGCCGAACAGGCGTATCTGGTCACGGGCCGGATCGAAGCCGCAATCATCCAGCGCTGCCGTCTTTCCGGCAACCCGGTACCGGAAAGCATCATCGCCACAGTCGAGGAACGGTTTGCCGACCTGGAGACGATCGATGAGACCGGTGCGATTGATCCGATGGCGGTCACGCTTGAACCTTTGGGTGATGGCGGTATTCCTCTCGGTGAGATGATCGCCCAGCTGGTGGCGCTGGAAGCCTCACCATGGCCGCGTGACCCGGAAGCCGATGCCGAGACAGTGCTGCGCAGCCGTGGTGATGATTCGCACCCGTTTGCTTCGCTTGCCGAATTGAAAAAAAACAGATAAAACCAGAACGCTGAATTCAGGCAGGGTTCCACGGTCACTACAGGATTCATATGCGAATTGCCATTGATGCCATGGGCGGAGATAATGCCCCGTCCACGATTGTTGACGGGGTTGCCCTTGCGGTGAAGCGTAATCCGTCAATTCACCCTGTACTGGTTGGCCCGGAACACCTGTTGCGGCCCCTTATCAATCGTCATGACCATCTTGCGGGGGCTGAGATTGTCCATACGGATGATGCTGTCGCCCCTGATGAAAAGCCTTCCGTGGCTCTGCGGGTGGGTAAAAATTCATCGATGCGGCTTGCGATTGACCTTGTTCATGATGGTCAGGCTGATGCTGCTGTCTCGGCGGGGAATTCCGGGGCACTGATGGTGATGGCCCTGATGGTCCTGCGCACCATGGAAGGCATTGACAGGCCGGCCCTGGCGGCCTTCCTGCCGACCTTGCAGGGGCGCTGCTATATGCTTGACCTCGGAGCCAATATCGACTGCACCAGCGATCACCTCGTCCAGTTTGCGATCATGGGCGATGCGTTTTGCCGTGTGACCTCCGGGATCAATGCGCCCCGTATCGGGCTGCTCAATGTCGGTGAAGAGGAACAGAAGGGCAATTCGACCATCCAGCAGGCTTCAACGCTGCTTTCCAACCCGGATATCAAACTCAATTACACTGGCTTTGTCGAAGGCAATGATATCACCAAAGGCCATGTCGATGTTGTGGTCTCGGATGGTTTTTCGGGGAATATCGCCCTCAAGACAGTTGAGGGCACCGCGCAGTTTATCACCGCCATGATGCGCCGCAGTTTCAAATCATCGTTCCTGTCGAAACTCGGGTATCTGATGGCGCGTCCGGCGCTCAAGGCCTTGCGGAAAACGCTGAACCCGCAGAATTACAACGGCGCGGTTTTGCTCGGGCTGAACGGCATTGTCGTGAAATCCCATGGCGGGGCTGATACGGTCGGTACCGCCAACGCCATCGACGTTGCGGCCAACATGATTCATAATGCCTTTATCGATGACCTCAAGAAATCGGTGGAAAGAACTGTTGTTTCGGTCTCGTCAGTATCAGCGGAAAAGGAAAATTGACCATGCGTCAGGCGCTTATTACCGGGACTGGTTCCTATTTGCCCGAAAAAGTTCTGACCAATACTGATCTGACCCGTTTCATGGATACGGATGATGCCTGGATCCGTCAGCGGACGGGGATCGAAAAACGCCATGTCGTCGCCAAGGATGAAATGACTTCTGACCTTGCAATCAAGGCGGCCCGGCCTGCGCTTGAGGCTGCCGGGGTTGAGCCGGATGATCTCGATGCCATTATCATCGCCACCACCACGCCCGATGACACTTTCCCTGCCACTGCGGTCAAGGTTCAGGCGGGGCTGGGGGCCAGCAAGGCCTTTGCCTTTGATGTTCAGGCTGTTTGTGCCGGTTTTGTTTTCGCGCTCGATACTGCGGATGCCTATATCAAATCGGGCAAGGCAGATAAGGTTCTCGTCATCGGGGCCGAAAGTTTCACCCGTATTCTTGATTGGGAAGACCGCACGACGGCCGTCTTGTTCGGTGATGGTGCCGGGGCGGTGGTGCTCGAAGCCTCAGAATCCAGCCCTGACTGGGGGGTTCTGTCTTCAGCCCTGTTTTCGGACGGGCGGTACCGGGATATTCTCTATGTTGATGGCGGCGTTTCCAGTACCGGCGATGTCGGCCATGTCCGCATGAAGGGCAACGAAGTCTTTCGCCATGCGGTGGAAAAACTCTCTGCCGGGTTGCTGGCTGCGCTCGATCGTTCTGATCTGACGGCCCAGGATATTGATTGGCTCGTTCCGCATCAGGCCAATATTCGGATCATTGACAGTATGCAGAAGAAATTCGGCTTTGCTGCGGAAAAGGTTATCCGCACTGTCCATGACCACGCCAATACTTCCGCCGCATCAATCCCGCTGGCACTTGATGCTGCTGTCCGTGACGGCCGCATCACCAACGGTCATGTTATCGCCTTTGAAGCGATCGGTGGCGGCCTCAGTTGGGGGGCGGCACTGGCCCGCTTTGGACGCCCTTAATATTAAATTTTGGATTCAATCGGTTTTGGCTATTGACCCTAATGTATATTTTTGATTGATTATCAATATGGGTAAGACAGTGATCAGGGCCAAACTGGCCGAAGAAATCTATAAGCAGATCGGGCTTTCGCAGAGTGAATCCGCGGAAATCGTCTCGACAATCCTTGAAGAAATCTCCGCGCGGCTTGAAGCTGGCGAGACTGTCAAGATATCCTCTTTCGGCAGTTTTTCCGTCCGTCACAAGAACGAACGCATCGGCCGTAACCCGAAAACGGGTCAGGAAGTCCCCATTACCCAGCGTCGTGTTCTTTCATTTCGTCCCTCTGATACGCTGCGCGAACGCCTGAACGAAAAGTAAAGGAAGGGGACGATGAGCGACAAAGCCCCTGACGCCTTTCGCAACATCACCGAAGTATCCGCACAGCTGAATGTGCCTTCCCATGTTCTGCGTTTCTGGGAAACACGGTTCAGCCAGATCAAGCCCGTCAAGCGTTCCGGCGGCCGTCGTTATTACCGGCCTGCGGATATCGCCCTGCTGACCCGTATCCGTGATCTCCTCTATGCCGAGGGCTACACGATCAAGGGTGCTCAGCAGGTGCTGAAATCGAAACCGGAAAACGCTGCCGCAGAAGAAACTGCATCGGCAGGGCAGCATCACGGCCGTGCCCTTGAATTGCTGCGTGATGCCAGCACCCGACTTTCCCGCCTCGAACACTAAGCCTTTGCGGCGTCCTATTTTGGTTGCATCTGGCCTGCGGTCGGTTATAACAATCCTTGTCGGAGTGTAGCGCAGCCTGGTAGCGCACCATACTGGGGGTGTGGGGGTCGTGGGTTCAAATCCCGCCACTCCGACCATCTTTTCAATACGGCTTTAGGCCGATGGATCTGTCGCCTTATGAAGCCGTCTGATTACCTACTCTACGGGATCACTGTCTTTGGCTGGTCAACCAGCTGGCTGCCCCTGCGCTGGCAATTGGGGGTTGTGGCCCCGGAAGTATCACTGTTCTGGCGGTTTCTGATCGCCAGTCTGCTGATGTTTGCCATCACCCGGCTGATGGGCAAGTCTGTCATCATCCCCTGGCGTCATCATCCTCGGCTGGCGGCCATGGGCCTGTTTCTGTTCAGCCTGAATTTCACGATGTTCTATTATGGCGGCCTGCATACCGCCTCGGGAATGCTTGCTGTTGTCTTCGCCACGGCCTCGATCATGATCATGCTGCTGATGGCGGTGATTCAGCGTCGGTTGCCTCGTGCCGTGCATATGCTGGCGGCACTGATGGGTTTTGCCGGGGTCGGGATTATCTTCGCGCCGATGATTGATCTCAGCGGGGCGATTATGACAACGCTCGTGCTGTGCCTGATCGGGACTCTGGTATTCTCGACAGGAAGCGTCATTTCCTCATCCAATCAGGGCATTGGTCTGCCGGTGATGGCATCAAACTGCTGGGGGATGGCATATGGCGCGCTGTATCTCGGCCTTGCCAGCCTGTTCCGCGGGCATGAGTTCATCATTGAGCCGTCCGTGACCTATGTCGGCGGGCTGTTGTGGCTGGCGGTTGTATCATCGGTGGGGTCGTTTACGGCGTATTTGCTGCTGGTGGGCAGCATCGGCCCGGGCCGGGCGGGTTATGCCACGGTGGTCTTTCCGGTTTTCGCGTTGATGATCTCGTCACTGATCGAGGGCTATCAGTGGAGCCTGATGGCCGTGGCGGGGCTTGTTCTTGTGTCGCTGGGCAACTGGTTGATGGTCCGGTACCGCTAGACGCGCAGCATCACCAGCATGGTAATGGCAGCGGCCCCGGTCAGCCCGTGCCGCAGGTTCATGTACCAGCGGGGCAGGCGGCCTTTTGAGGTGAGATAGAAATCCACCCCCCAGCAGATCACCAGACCGGCGAGGATGAACCCGGGCCTTAGAAACGGCGATATGGCTAACATCGGCACGACAGCCAGGCTCGGCAGCACTGACCAGATGAACGGCCAGAAGGGCGGCGGTGCTGTTGCCGCAGTTCTCTCTATGGCGATGCCCCAATGGACAGCCCCGAGAAAGGCGACGATAACACCGCCGTAAATCGTCCCGAGATTGAGGGCGTGTATCCGCATCACAGGATCACCGAACAGCCAGGTGAGGGCAGCGGCGGCGAAAGGAATGACGCCACCCCAGCCAAGCACAAGGGCAATCCTGGGCGTGCGGTCACCCATTATCCGGTGACAGCGGTCAGGCCAGCGGCTTCGATACCGGCCACAGCAGCGGCTTCGTCATTGTCCGATGTATCACCGGAAATGCCGACAACACCGATGATGGTATCACCATCCTTGATCAGCACTCCGCCAGGGACGGGAACCAGATCACCATCGGCAACGCCGTTGATGGCAGAAACGAAATAGGCCTGCTGTTCGGCCCGATCCATGAGAGCACGCGACCCCATGCCCAGCTGGATGGCTCCGTTGGCCTTGCCGTGGGCGATGCGTGACCGCATGATGCTGACGCCATCTTCGGATTGTGCCGCGACGAGTGCCGCCCGGGCATCGAGAACGACAACGCTGAGCGGTTTGAGAGATGCTCCACGAGCATGGGCGATGGCCGCGGCGATGATCGTGTTTGCCTGATCGAGTTTTAGGGACATATGAACCTCCATTTTAGGGATCTTTCTATCTGCTCAGGCTACGCTGTGCAATATGCTTGATTGATCAGCTGTCCAACATTATGCAGGGGCAGAAAGGTCTTGCCATGCAATGTGTTTATAAAATCTGTGATAGGGCTCTCTGGGATGAGGCTTGCGCCGCTGGGGAATTCACCGGGGCCGGGATTGATCTCGCGGACGGCTATATTCATTTTTCCACTGCCGGGCAGGTGGCGGAAACGGCATTTCTGCATTTTAACGGCATCAGCGGGCTGGTGTTGGTGGCTGTGCCGGAAGAGGCTGTAGCGCTGACCTGGGAAAAATCGCGCGACGGCAGCCTTTTCCCCCATCTCTATGGAACTCTGCCCGTCGAGGCGGTGGCCTGGGTGGAAGACCTTGAATTGGGCGAAGACGGGCTGCATCGTTTTCCCAAAGTCATCCCGGCCTTTGTGCCGCCCCCGTCCTCGGCATGATTATCCGTTTGCGCCTTGAGACAGTGCTGGTATAACGGGTCTTCCAAGCGGATGTGGTGAAATTGGTAGACACGCCAGATTTAGGTTCTGGTGCCGCAAGGCGTGGGGGTTCAAGTCCCTCCATCCGCACCAGTTTCTCTCACCGGGCCAACAGCCCATCACCCTGACACCTGATTGAGAATAGAAAATGCCTCGTAATTTCTCGTTTCCCGGTCGATCTGCTGTTCATGCCTGCAACGGGATGATCGCCACCTCGCACCCTCTGGCCTCAGCAGTGGGGCTGAAAGTGCTGACCGAAGGCGGCAGTGCTGTCGATGCGGCAATCGCCGCCACCGCTATGCTTTCCATGGCCGAACCTCAGATGACAGGGATCGGTGGTGATTGCTTTGCTCTTATCTCGCCTGACGGGTCGACGAACATCACCGCGATCAACGGCTCCGGCCGGGCCCCGCAAGCGGCGACGGCAGATGCTGTCCGTGCCTCACTGCCGGGGGATGAAATCCCGCGTCATTCGGCCCATGCGGTGACAGTGCCCGGGGCTGTCGGGGCCTGGTGGGCGATGCATCAGCGCTTTGGTCGCCTTGATTGGGACAGGCTGCTGTGGCCTGCGACAGCCTATGCGGAAGATGGCATTGCCGTTCATGCCCGGGTTGCCCGGGATTGGGCGCTTCATGTCGACAACGTGACCGATGATGCCGATGCCGCCGCGCAATATCTCGATCAGGGTAAGGCCTTTGCCGAAGGTGCCCTTTTCAGGCAGCCGAGACTGGCCGCTGCCCTACAGGCGATCCAGCAGAACGGGGCTGACGGGTTCTATAAAGGCCCGGTAATGGAAGACATGGTCTCGAAACTGCAATCCATCGGCGGCTTGCACAGTGAAGCTGATTTCACCACGGCCGAACCGGAATTCGTCACCCCGATCGCGGCGAATTATCACGGCCATACGATCTGGGAATGCCCGCCGAACGGGCAGGGGGTGGCGGCGCTCATGCTGCTGCGGATCATGGAACGCTTTGATCTCAACGCGATGGATGATATCGACCGCATCCATGTTCATGCCGAAGCCTCCAAGATCGCCTATCAGCAGCGCGATATGCTGCTGGCTGATCCGCTCTATGCTGACGTTCCCGTTGCGTCGATGCTGGCTGATGAGACTTTTGATCACCTCGCGGCAATGATCGACATGAAAAAGGCGGCAACCTTCGCGCCTTCAGATTTTCCTGATCACAAGCACACCATCTATCTGGCTGTGGTTGATCAGAACGGCATGGCCGTTTCGATGATCAATTCGATCTTTGATGATTTCGGGTCGGGGATTTCGACCCCGGAATTCGGTGTTCTCTTCCATTCGCGGGGCAAGGCGTTCCGTCTTGATGACAACCATCCGAACGTTATCGCCGGGGGCAAGCGGCCTCTGCACACGATCATTCCGGGCATGATCAGCCGCGGGGATGAGCTTATCGGCCCCTTCGGTGTCATGGGCGGGCAGTATCAGGCGGCCGGGCATGGCATGGTGATCAGCCGGATGCTCAGCCTCGGGCTCAACCCGCAGGAGGCCCTTGATCTGCCGCGGTCCTTTGCCCATCAGGGTGTGCTGCAACTGGAAGAAGGCTATTCCCGCGATATTGCTGATGCGCTGGCTGCCAGAGGCCATGTGCTCGACTACCCGTCAATTCCGATCGGCGGCGGCCAGGCGATTCTGCGGAACCCTGAAACCGGTGTTTTGACCGCTGGATCCGACCCGCGCAAGGACGGAAGCGCAATTGGTTACTGATTTCTTGCTTTTGGGTGTGGACACTCGCGGAAAATGAATTAATGTAGGGTCAATCTTTTAAACTTGGAGGAAGACATGAAAATTACTTCGCTGAAAACAATGGTGGCTGCATCAGCCGTTGTTGCTTCGCTTGGTATTGCAGGTGCTGCTTCGGCCAAGGTTGACGGTGACACGATCATTCTCGGCTCATCGATCTCCCTGACCGGCAAGTATGCTACCAATGGTCTGCATACTCAGCGCGGCTATGACTATGCTGCAAAAGTCATCAACGAAGCTGGCGGTGTGAAAGTGGGCGGTAAGTCCTACAAACTCGCCATCACCTATTATGATGATGAATCGACCCCTGCCCGTGGTGCCCAGCTTGCTGAGCGTCTGATCCAGCAGGATGGTGTCGAATATATGCTTGGGCCGTACTCTTCCGGTATGA
Organism: Puniceispirillales bacterium (SeqCode); assembly: GCA_049889655.1. Lineage (GTDB taxonomy): Bacteria > Pseudomonadota > Alphaproteobacteria > Puniceispirillales > UBA1172 > UBA1172. The sequence continues at coordinate 7,780 of JBMHCY010000009.1, read as the reverse complement.
CCAAGGCCATCGCTCCTGTTTCTGAAAAGTTCGGTGTGCCGATGGTTGAAGCCGAAGGTGCTTCGCGGTCACTGTTCACCCAGGGTTACAAGTATCTGTTTGCCGTGCTTTCCACGTCTGAACAGTATCTTTCCACGGTGATCGAACTGGCTGCCCAGACCACGGACAATCCTTCTTCGCTGAAGGTTGCCATGGCTTTCGAAAACGATCCCTTCTCTCTCGACGTGCGTGAGGGTGTTGTTGATGCTGCCAAGAAATATGGCATGAAGATCGTCATCGATGACAAACTGCCGGCTGACCTTTCTGATATGTCCGCCACCCTGACCAAGGTTAAGGCTGTCCGTCCGGACGTCCTGATCGTTTCCGGTCACTCCAAGGGTGCCGCCACGGCTGCCCGTCAGCTGGAAGAGATGAAGGTCAATGTACCGATCATCGGCATGACCCATTGTGAAGCGGCCAAGATTCAGGAAAAGTTCCCGAAATCCGCTAAGGGCATCCTCTGTGCCACCCAGTGGGTTGAATCCATTCCTAAGAAAGATGGCTACTTCGGTTCCGCTGCTGACTGGAATGCAGGCTTCAAGGCTGAATACCCGTCCTACACTTCTGTTCCGTATCAGTCCGCTCAGGCTTCTGCCGCCGTTCTGGTCTGGAAGGAAGCGTTCGAAGCCGCCAACAGCTTCGACAAGGACAAGGTTCGTGACGCCATCTCGGCCATCGAAATGGAAACCTTCTACGGTGACATTAAATTCTCTGCTGCAGGCAACAACATCGCCAAGCCGATGTTCATGCGCCAGATCGATGCTGACGGTAATTACAACCTCGTGATTTCCGCCAAGGAAATGGAATTCCCGCGCGCTCCGGGGTACTAATTCCACCCTATCTCCTGAGAGGCCCTTTCCCAAGGGCCTCTCTTCCTTTATTGATTAGATCCTTTTATTGAAAAGAGACAATCATGATTGAAAATCTGAAACTTCTTATCATCTACGCTCCCGTGATGAACGTGCAGATGATCCTTGAAGGCATTTTTATCGGGGCCATTTTCGCCCTGAGTGCCTATGGGCTCGCACTCGTCTGGGGGGTGATGAATGTCAAAAACCTGGCCCAGGGTGATTTCGTGATCATGGGTGGGTATTTGTCATTCGCCCTTTACAACGCCGGTGTCCACCCGGTTGTTAGCCTTCCCATTGTCATGATGATCATGTTCATGTTTGGCTGGGTGGTCTACAAACTCATCATCAAACGGGTGATCGACCAGGATATGTTCACATCGCTGCTGGCGACCTTTGGCCTGTCGCTGTTGATGCAGCAGGTGATCAACCTCATCTTTGGCCCGGAAGTTCAGATTATTGACTCGCATCTTCCGATTTACACGGCCTTTGACAGTTTCGTGACCATTCCTGTGGTGAAACTGATCTGTCTGGGTCTGGCTGCGGCGCTTGCTGTTGCCGTGGTGATCTTCATGAAGAAATCCCGGACCGGTCAGGCGATCCGCGCCACGGCCCAGGATGCCCGGGCAGCCCGGGTGCTGGGGATCAACACTGACAGCATCTTTGCCTTCACCTTTTCGCTGAATGCGGCGATCTGTGGTGCGGCCGGGGTGCTGGTGGCAATGATCTGGGTCATCCAGCCCTTCTACGGGATTGTTTATTCCGTACGGTCGTTCGCGATCGTCACCGCTGCCGGCCTCGGCAATCTCCCGGCTGTGATCGGGACAGGGTTCGGCCTCGGTCTTATCGAGCAGTATACGGGCATCATCATGGGGGCTGAATATCAGGTGGCCGCCGCTGTTGTTCTGCTGCTTGTCGTTCTCGTTTGGCGTCAAATCCAGATGCGCCGTCAAAGACAGGTGGTACGATAATGAATTCGCGTCTTTTCCTTATTTATGCCGGTATTCTGATTGCCGGTATCGTTGGCCCGCTGGTTCTGCCTGCCTATACGCAGCAGATGGCCGTGCTCTGGGTCATGATTCTGATGGCCTCGACCTGGGATACCACGGGCGGCCAGATGGGCTACAACTCGCTCGGTAATATCACGTTCTTCGGGGCAGGGATGTATATCTCGGCCATCATCCAGATCGCGATGTTCTACGATGTTGCGGATTACACCTCGGCCTTCGGGGCGATCAAGCCTGAATTCACCGTTGAGCAGTATTACACCGGCCTTGTGCTGGGGATTATCGGCGGCGGTATCGGGGCGACTGTTCTGGCGCTGATCTTCGGGACCTTTATGTTCGGTCTTCGCGGCCCCTATTTCGCCATCGGTACGCTCGGTCTTGCCGTGGCGGCAGGGCAGCTGACGGGGACATTCGATTACGTCGGTGGCGGGTCGGGGATCTCGATGCCGTTCTTCCCGGGTGATATCGAATTCCGGTCGCTGTTCTTCTACGGGCTCTGTTTCATCCTGGCGGCAGCAGCACATTTCGTTCTGCGCTGGCTTTATGCCACACAGTTCGGGCTTGCTGCCAACGCAATCCGCGATGATGAAGACAAGGCTGAAGCCATGGGCATCCCGACCATGAAGATCAAGCAGATCGGTTGGGCGATTGCCGCTTTCTTCATGGGCTGTGTCGGTGCTGTCTTCGGCAACATGGTCGGCTTTATCGAGCCGGTTGAAGTGGCCTTCCCGACAGCAACCTTCGGCATCTTCATGGTGGCCATGGCCCTGCTTGGCGGTAAAGGGACCCTGTGGGGCCCTGTCATCGGTGCTCTGCTCTTCCATGTTGTCAAGGAAACCACCTGGACAGTCCTGCTGGGCTGGCAGTGGGTGGCACTCGGGCTGATCCTGATTGTCAACATTGTCTATTTCCAGGAAGGGCTGATGGGCTGGTTGCAGCGCAAATACCCCGAATTCTTCGGCATCACGGTTGATTCCGGTGGCCGTGACGACAAGCAGGAGGCTTGATCAATGACCAATCTTATCGAAGTCAATAACGTCTCCAAGTCGTATGGCGGGGTTAAGGCCAATGTCGATATCTCGATGGCCGTCAAGGAAGGCAGCATCACGGGCATTATCGGCCCCAACGGCTGTGGCAAGACAACCCTGTTTAACTCCATCGTCGGCTATCATCCGATCGATGAAGGGTCGATCACCTTTGACGGGCGTGAAATCTCCGCCCTGCGGGTGGGGGATATTGCCCGTCTTGGCCTGCTCCGGACCTTTCAGCAGACACGTATCTACGGCAAGATGAACTGTGTTGATAATATGCTGATCTCCATCTCTCACCGTAAGGGCGGGATGGGCAGCCTGTTTTCAAGCCGGAGCGGTGAGCTGCGTGACCGGGCCGAACACCTTCTGGAATTCGTCGGTCTTTATTCCAAGCGGAATCTGATCTCCGGTGATCTGTCCTTTGGTCAGCAGAAACTCCTGGAATTTGCCATGGCGCTCATGAACGAACCAAAAGCGCTCCTGCTGGACGAACCGACAGCCGGGATCAACCCGACCCTGATCAACGGTCTTATCGACCGGCTCAAGCGGGCCAATGAGGAACTGGGCATCACGCTCTGTGTGATTGAGCACAATATGCGGGTGATCATGAACCTGGCCGAGCATATCTACTGCCTTTCCAACGGCCGTATGCTTGCGGATGGCCAGCCGGAAGACCTGCAGAACGATCAGCGTGTTATTGATGCATATCTGGGAGGCCACTAATGGCTGAAGCGAAAAAAGCGGCAAAAAAGGCAGCCAAGAAAGCGGCAGCCAAAAAAGCAGTGACGAAGAAGGCAACCACCAAGGCTGCGTCCACCAAAAAGACAGCAGCAAAAAAGGCTGTGGCCAAAAAAACCGTGACCAAAAAGCCCGCAACCAAAAAGACGGCGAAGAAGAAAAATATCAGTGGTTACGGGATGGGCAAAGTCGATGTGGTGATGTCTGTTGATCAGGTCGCCAAGGAAGCGGCTTCGATCGCGGCCAATGCCCCGACGCTCAAGGAAATTGATGGCCTTGCTCCGGAACCGTTCCTGACCATCGAAAACCTGCGTGCCGGTTATGGCAAGATGGAAATTCTCCATGATTTCACGCTTAAGGTCTCGAAAGGCCAGTCGCTGTGCCTGATCGGGCCGAACGGGGCGGGTAAATCGACGGTACTGCATTCGATCTTCGGGTTTACCAATATCTTTTCCGGCAAGATCGCCGTTAATGGCCTTGATGTGACGAGACTGACACCGTCGCAGAAACTCTCCCAGGCAGGGATTGCGTATATTCTGCAGGATAAATCAGTCTTCCCCGGGATGACGGTGGAAGAAAACCTGCTGATGGGCGGTTTCCTCAAGAACAAGCCTGCCGAGGCCAAGGCCGCCGCGGAAATGGTCTTTGATAAATACTCGCGTCTTGCGGAACGCCGTGATAAGCCAGCCGGTGTGCTTTCCGGGGGTGAACGCCGCCTGCTTGAAATCTCGCGCGCGCTTGTGATGAATCCTGATGTGCTGCTTGTTGACGAGCCGTCCATCGGCCTTGAGCCGCGGTTCATCGACATGGTGTTTGAGATTCTCAATGATCTGCAGCGTGTTGACGGCAAGACCATTGTCATGGTTGAGCAGAACGCCAAGAAGGGGCTTGATTTTGCCGATCTCGGCTATGTGCTGGTTTCTGGTGAAACAGCCATGGCCAATGAGGGCAAGAAACTGCTCGCTGACCCGCAGGTCGGGCGACTGTTCCTCGGCGGCTGATCAGCGGATCATCAGGTCAATCCCTGTCAGCATCAGCCCGCCCCCGAAGGCGAGGGCAAAGGCTGTGTAGACATTGGCCCCCAGCGCAAGGTCTCGCCCCGGAACGCGGTAAAGCGTCGTGCAGGTGATCACTGAAAGCGAGGCGATCGAACTCATGGTTCCGGCGGCCCAGCCGATCAGGTGAGCCTGCATCAGGAGGGCCGGGGCAGCGGTTGATCCGCTGCCGCTGAAAAGGGCCAGCAGAACCGTGCTTGAGATCACCGGGTGGATACCGATCACCGAACCCAGCATCATCAGCACAGGGGTGGAAATCAACGCCACTGCTGCCGGGAATGTATCTGTCGGCATAACAGCCAGTATCTGGCTGATCGCATCGGTGCGGGTGACGAGATAGCCGAGCATCATGGCGGTCCCGATCACCGCCAGGTCATCAGCCATCGACCGAACGGAGAGCCGTGTTTCGTCAAGGATGGTGCGGACATGGCGGGGCTGCCGAAAGAATTGGATAATCACCAGTACAGGCATCACCACCACAACAGCCGATAGGGCGGTGAAACCCATGCTGAGGGCAACCCCGAGAACCGAGAACAGTACCGCAGCCAGCCTCAGGGCCACCGGGCGCAGACAGGCGAGTGACCGCCTGATGATCGCCATCGTCAACCCCGGGGTGAAGACAAACAGGCTGATCAGGGTAAACAGGAACGCTGTCAGCACACCATAGCCGATCGCCTGCCATGAGGCTTCTGCCCCGGTGAAACTCTGGCCAATGGCAAAGGCCACGAAAAACGGTGACCATACCGCTGCTGCATTCATTCCCCGCAGGGCAGCCATGGCGGCCAGCCGCCGTCTCTCAAAACTGCTGTTGCGGGGCAGGGCTGCCGAAAGCATGGCAAAGGTGCCGGTATTGATGATCCCGCCAAAGGCATGGCCTGCCAGTTGCAACCCTGCGGCCGAAGCTTCCGGCGGCAAGGCAGCCAGTTCTTTTTGGGTGCGCTGAACCGAGGGCATCGTCAGCGCGGTGGCCTTGACCAGCGCCATGGTCGGGACGAGACCGGCAAAGATCAGGATAAACCGGCTTCCCCCCATCCAGGTTTCAAGCGATGGCATCTCGCGAATGAAGAGAAAGCCCAGAAGCCCGATAAACCCGATAATGATGACGCTGTCTTTACGGATGAACGGCAGTGTCAGGACAAGATAGAGCATAAAGAGCGCCCCGCCGGTATTGCCGATGACGGGTATCTCATGCCAGGTGATGACCTGCAGTACAGCCAGCCCCCATGCTGCCAGCAGCAGCACAAAACGGAGGGATTTGAGGCTTTCCATCATCCCAGCAGAACCATGATAATCGAGATGGTTAGCAAGAGGATCGACAACGCCTCCATGCTCGTCATCTTTTCACGGAAATAGAAGACCGAAATTCCCATGGTGATCAGCAGTTCCACCTGGCCCACCGCCCGCACCGGGGCAACGGCATAGAGCGTGAACGCCGTAAACCAGCCAATGGTTGCCATGGCTCCCCAGAACCCGGCCCCGAGGGATGCCTTCCAGTGGACGAAGCTCAGTTTCAGCTCATGTGGCTTGCTGATCGCCAGCCAGCCCCCCATGGCAACAGTCTGGATCAGGACAGCCATGGCGCCGGTATAACCGGCATTCATCAGCAAATCGCCGCCTTCAAGCTCGAGGATCGCCGCCTTGAAAAAGACAGTGGACAGCCCGAGGCAGGACCCGCTGGCAAGACCGATGGCCGTCTGCCGGGAAAGCAGCGTCGCCATCACCCCTTTTTCCCTGAAATCAGCCTTGGCCAGTGACAGCATGACAACAGCAACAGCCCCGAGCACGATCGCTGTTCCTGTCATGAAACTGACAACGATCCCCAAAAGGAAGGCTTCGTAAATGGCGGCCTGCAGGACTTCGGTTTTGGAAAAGGCAGTCCCGGCGGCAAAGGACCGGTGCGAGAACATCATGATCAGCAGCACCGTGAACAACACCTGCATCAGCGAGGCGAGGGAAACCCAGACCCAAAACCCAGGGGCCATCCCGGGCATGGCGATACCGGAATGAAACTGATAGCCGAACACCCAGAGCCAGGCAAAGGGAAGGGCATAGGAAAAACGGATATAACTTGCACCGCCATCACCCAGTATCGGCTTCATCCGTTTCTGCGTGGCGCTGCGGAATGTCTGTGCCACTGCAGCAATGATGGTGACAATCACCCAGGTTTCGATCATGGCGGTGTTCAGCCTTTCCTCGTTACAGGGGCGATTCTAGACGGTCAGGAATTGCTGGTCATCTTTATAATGCAGCCATATTGCAGCGACCAGAAATGGGAGCAGATCGATTTGGCCTTTTCCATGGCAATCGGTGTGCTGACGATGCGGAAGACCTCTTTGCCCGAAGACAGTGTCGAGCTGGAAATAGTGAAGCGGATATCGGTGTGCTGTGGCGGGATTTTCTCTGTCAGCAGGGTCATGCCGGTCTGTGCGTTCTCCATGCTGGAATAGGAGGCCAGTTGCACCTGCATCCGGCCTGTGGGGGCGGGGGTGACGTCGGGTTCTTCATCCTGCATGGGGGTGGTGACATCGATCATGCCGCCTTCCGGTTCTGCCGGGGCAGGGGCCGAGGCTACAGCTACGGTCACAGGCGTATCATTTGCCGGGGCGGTGGGTTCCGGCGCCTCTTCAAGCACCGTGACAGTGTTGCCGCCGCTGTCATCCTCGGTCACGACTGTCCGGGCGGTCAGCACCCGGTTGAGGGATTCCGAAGCGGTCATCAAGTCTTTTTCCAGCACCTCGACGCGCGCCCGCAAGGTCATGTTTTCATTGATGAGTGTGGCAATATTTTCATCGGTCATCGGCGGTATGGCTGATGCAGCAGGTTCGGCTGGTTCTGTGATTTCAGGCTGCTGTGCGGGCTGTTCGGCAACAACTGGGCCCACAGGCTGCTGCTGTTGCGGGGAGGGGAGTTCAAACAGTTCCGGCCGCACCCGGGCGATGGCCCGGTCAGCATTGGTGAAAAGCGGCGTGCAGAACGTCGTGACGTAGTCCTTCAGTTTATCGCGATCGTTGAGATCATTGCTGTCACCGCTGCCGGTCGAGGTTGAAAAAAGACCGATCATC
>JBMHCY010000008.1:0-10102 GCA_049889655.1 Puniceispirillales bacterium (SeqCode) | reverse complement strand
ATCAGCCAGAGCAGGCTGACACAGATGATGCTGGCAAGCGAGGTGATCGCCAGGAGCGGTTTGCGCCAGCCGTTGCTGTCGGCCACCACCCCCAGCAGCGGGGCGGCAAGGGCGATGATGATGGCGGTCCCGGCATTGAGCCAGGCCCAGGCCACAGACCCGCCGTCAGGCATCACCGCGGTGGCAAAATATACGGCAAAGATGAAAGTTGTATGCAGGGTCGGCAAGGGCGATTGCGCCCAGTCATAAAGCCCGTAGGCCAGCGTGTTCAGGGTCGATTTGGTCACGGGATACCGTTTACCTGCCGGAGTTGTTCTGTTGCTGAGAGCCTGTATAATAAATTGGCAACCACAACGCGTTGAGGCAGCCTTTTCATGAGCCTAGCAAATACTGCGACCGCCCATCAAGTTCAGCATGGCAGCACCCATGGCCGGCGGCTGATGCTGTCGATCGCTGTTCTTGTCGGCTATGCGCTTGTCATGGTCATGACGATCGGTTTTCCGCTGGGTGAAAAGATGATGTCGCCGCCGCTCACCATTCAGGTTTCGGCGACATTTCTGCTCATCGGGCTGACGGTCTCATTGATCACCATGATGCGGATGGCCCAGGTGTCGATCTGGAACATGCAGGCGCAGATCCTGCCGATCTGGGCGTCGATGACGGTGATCATCGCGATTATCACGATGGTCGGGCGGCTGCCTTATTCATCGGTGTTTTTTGCACTGAACTGGGTATCGGGGCTGATCCTGCTCTATCTGTTCAGCCATCTGATCAGCCATTATGCCGGGTTCAGGATCGGGGTCTTGCCGGGGTTGCATCTCAATGAACGCAATCCGCTGCACCAGCTAATTCCGGTTCCCGAAAACAGCCCGCTGCCCGAAGGGCTCGATGCCGTGGTGGCATCAGCCGAACAGATGCAGCAGCCGGAAACCATGGCGATGCTGAGCGAACTGGCGATCAGACGGGTACCGGTGATCCCTGATACCGTCTACCGTGAACAGATCACCGGCCGGGTTCAGCTTGACCGTGTTGAAACCAACGAACTGGTCCAGTTACAGAATTATCAGCGTTATGCCGTGATCAAGCGGTTGAGTGATATCATCATGTCGCTGGCCGGGTTGCTGCTGCTGCTGCCGCTGATGATCATCCTGGCACTGATCATCCGGCTTGAATCCCCCGGCAATCCGATCTTTGTGCAGGTCCGCACCGGCTTGAGCGGGCGCGAGTTTCGAATGTACAAGTTCCGTTCCATGGTCGAGGACGCTGATGCGTCAGGGGCTCGGTTTGCCCGCACCGGCGATGACCGGGTGACGAGGACAGGCCGGATCATTCGCCACTTGCGGCTTGATGAATTGCCGCAGCTCTACAATGTCCTGATCGGTGATATGTCGATGATCGGCCCGCGGCCGGAACAGAAGGCCCTTGTCGATGATCTGGCCAGGGCGATCCCGCTTTTCCATTTCCGCCATTTGGTGCGGCCGGGGATCACCGGCTGGGCGCAGGTCACACAAGGTTATGCCGATGATGTCAACTCATCGGATATCAAACTGTCCTATGATCTTTTCTATATCAAGAACCTGTCCCTGATGATGGACTTTGTTGTCTTCTTCCGGACACTGAAGACCATCATGACAGGGTTTGGCTCGCGCTAGGCCTTGGCTTCGATACGGCGCTGGTGCAAGACCGGCTCAGTATAGCCCGACGGCTGGATGCGGCCTTCGAACACCAGATCACAGGCCGCCTTGAACGCTACCGATGTCTCAAAATTACCGTCCATCGGCTGATAGTCGGGGTCACCGGCATTCTGTCCGTCGACCACCGCCGCCATGCGTTTCATGGTCGCCATGACCTGATCCTGATCAGTGATGCCATGATGCAGCCAGTTGGCGATATGTTGAGATGAAATCCGCAGCGTCGCCCGGTCTTCCATGAGCCCGACATTGTTGATATCGGGCACCTTGGAACAGCCCACACCCTGATCCACCCAGCGGACAACATAACCGAGGATACCCTGGGCGTTATTATCCAGTTCAGCCTGAATATCGGCTTCCGACCAGTTGGTCTGGCGGTCGACCGGAATATCGAGCAGATCATCGACCACAGCCCGCGGTTTGCCCATAAGGCCCTTCTGGATGGCAAAGACATCGACAGTATGATAATGCGTCGCGTGCAGGGTTGCTGCCGTGGGTGACGGGACCCAGGCCGTGTTTGCCCCGGCTTTCGGATGGGCGATCTTCTGTTCCATCATCGCCGCCATCAGATCAGGCATGGCCCACATTCCCTTGCCGATCTGGGCCTTGCCGGAAAGCCCGCAGGCGAGGCCGATATCGACATTCCAGTCCTCATAGGCGTTGATCCAGGATGTGCCCTTCATCTCGGTCTTGCGGATCATCGGCCCGGCTTCCATGGAGGTATGGATTTCATCGCCGGTACGATCGAGGAAACCGGTGTTGATGAAGGCAACACGGCTTTTTGCTGCCCGGATACAAGCCTTCAGGTTGACCGAAGTCCGGCGTTCTTCATCCATGATGCCGACCTTGATCGTCGACGGGGCGAGATCAAGCAGTTCTTCCACACGGGCAAACAGTGTATCGGCAAAGGCGGCTTCATCGGGGCCGTGCATCTTGGGTTTGACGATATAGATCGAGCCGTTGCGGCTGTTGCTGTAGCGTCCCATCCCGCGCAGATCATAGAGGGCAATCACGGTGGTGATGAACGCATCCATGATGCCTTCGAAGACTTCATCGCCATTGCCATCAAGGATGGCCGGGTTGGTCATCAGATGGCCGACATTGCGGACAAGGATCAGCGACCGTCCGTGCAGCGTCAGCGTGCCGCCATCGGCAGATGTATAGACCCGGTCCGGGTTGAGCTGGCGTGACAGTACCTTGCCGCCCTTCTCGAACTTGGCTTCGAGATCACCCTTCATGATGCCGAGCCAGTTGCGATAGGCATCGACCTTGTCTTCGGAATCGACAGCCGCAATGGAATCTTCCAGATCGATGATGGTCGAAACAGCAGCTTCGATGACAACATCGTTGATCCCGGCCTTATCGGTCGAACCGATCCGGCCGTTGGGGTCGAAGACCAGATCAATATGCAGGTTGTTGACCGCCAGCAGGATATTGTCCGGCGTTGCGGCATCACCGCCATGCCCCTTGAACAGGCTCGGGTCGGCAAGGCCGGTGACCTGGCCATCCTCAAGGCTGACTTGAAGGCTGCCGTTCACAACACTGTAGCCGGTGGCATCGGCATGGCTGCCGGAAGCAAGCGGTGCCACCTTGTCGAGATGGGCCCGGACAAAGGCAATGACCTTTTCCCCGCGAAGAGGGTTGTAGCCGCCAGTGTTTTCCGCACCGCCGTCATGACCGATGGCATCAGTCCCGTAAAGCGCATCATAGAGGCTGCCCCAACGGGCATTGACAGCATTGAGCGTGTAGCGGGCGTTCAGCACGGGCACGACAAGCTGGGGCCCGGCGATCGTCGCGATTTCCGGATCACAGTTTGTGGTGGTGATGCTGAAATCATCGCCGGGATCAACCAGATAGCCGATCTCTTCAAGGAAAGCCTTGTAGGCATCACGGTCAAAACCCTTGTCGCGGTTGTCGAGATGCCAGGCACTGATGGTCTGCTGCAGGTCAGCCCGTCGCTGCAGAAGAGCGCGGTTTTCCGGGGTGAGATCAGCAACGGCGCGGGCGAAACCGCCCCAGAAATGGTCACTGTCGATCTTCAGATCGGGCAGGACTTCAGTGTTGATGAAATCATGGAGGTCTGCCGCGACCTCCAGCCCATGGCAGGATACACGTCCAGTCGTCATTAGATTTGTCCCATTTTTGTCGGTCAGGATGATCTTTTATAACGGGATCAATCCTGTTCTGTAAAGATAGCAGGAACTCAGCCTTGCCAATCCAGGCCGGCGGCGGCGAGGCGCTCCCGGATACGGCCCTTGAGGGCATCTCTTGCGGCCTCATCACGGCCTTCGGCACGGGCAACAAGCTCGGCTCCGGTATTCGATGCCCGGATCAGCCACCAGCCCTTGTCGCCGGTGATTCGGACCCCGTCCATATCGGCACTGTCCTGATGGTCAGGATCAGGGTTGGCAGTCACATCAGCGATCACCTTTTCAACAATGCCGAACTTTTCCTCATCGGGGCAGGGAATTCGCAATTCCGGTGTTGCATAGACCGGCGGCAGGCTGTCGATGAAAGCATCCAGTGTCTCACCGGACCGGGCAGTTTCGGAAAGCACCGCCAGGGCCGCATAAAGCGCATCATCGAAACCGAAATAGTTTTCGGCGATGAAGATATGGCCGCTCATCTCACCGGCGATGGGGGCGCCGGTCTGCTTGAGGCGTGTTTTCATGTGGCTGTGGCCGGTTTTCCAGAGCGATGGCCTGCCGCCTTCACGGCGGACAGCGTCAAGGGCGGCGATCGAGGATTTGATATCGAAGATGACATCCGCCCCGGGGTTGCGGGCAATCACCCCCCGGGCAAGATAGGCGGTGAGCAGATCCCCCGGCACCTGCCGCCCGCGGCTGTCAATGATGCCGATACGGTCCCCGTCACCATCAAAACCGATACCGAGCATGGCATCATCGGCGGCGACGGCCTGACGCAGCAGATCGAGGGTTTCCGGATCGACGGGATCAGGGTGGTGGTTGGGGAAACGGCCATCGACCTCAGCAAAGAGAACCCGGTGGCGACCGTCAAGGCGGTTTGTCAGGGCTTCGGTGAGCGGCCCGGTGGCCCCGTTGCCGCAATCCCAGACTATTGTCTTTCCTGCCAGTCCGGTGAGCGGTCCGGCGGCGGCGGTCATGGCCGCAAGATAGGCGTCATGGAGATCGACATCCTCGGCAGTGCCGCCGTCTCCGGCATCGATCCCTGCGGCCATCCGCTGGCCCAGTGTCTGGATGGCGTCACCGAAAAACGGGGCATGGCCGAGCACCATCTTGAACCCGTTATGGGTGGGCGGGTTGTGCGAGCCGGTCACCTGAATGGCGGCATCGGTATCGAGATGACGGTCGGCAAAATAGAGCAGCGGAGTCGGCCCCATCCCGACATCGAAGACAGTCATCCCCGCCGCGATAAGACCGTCTTTCAGCGCGGCGGCGAGATCGGGTGAGGACAACCGTCCGTCACGGCCGATAGCGACACGGCGGCCGCCGTTTTCGCGAACAATGCCGCCGAGGCCGAAACCGATCGCATAGGCATCAGCTGCGTGCAGTGTCTCACCGACAATGCCGCGAATATCATAGGATCGCAGAATGGTGGGATGAAACTGGTGCTGCATCAGTCATCAAGGCTCTTGATCCAGGCCGACAAATCATCCGCCAGATCATCCCGTGACAGGGCATAGGCGATATTGGCCTTGAGAAAACCGATCTTTGATCCGCAGTCGTAGCGGGTACCGGTGAAACTGTAGCCATGGAACGGTGTCTCGCCGATCCGCCGGGCGAGGGAATCGGTGATCTGGATTTCATTGCCCGCCCCGCGTTCCTTTTTACCCAATTCATGGAAAACGCCGGGCTCAAGGATATAGCGGCCGACCACGGCGAGGGTCGAGGGCGCCTCTGCCGGGTTTGGTTTTTCCACCAGCCCGGCGACTTCGGTGATACGGCCATCACGGGCCCCGGGGGTGATGATCCCGTAGGATGCGGTTTCTGCCGGTGCGACGTCCATGGCTGCGACCATATTGCCGGTACCGCCGAGTTTCTGCCAGGCATCGATCATTTCGGCAAGGCAGCCCTTGCCCTGCCTCTGCGGCTGGATCAGATCATCGGCAAGCAGCACGGCGACGGCCTCGTTCTGGACAAGATGCCGGGCACACCAGATCGCGTGGCCCAGCCCGGCCGGCTCCTGCTGGCGCAGATAAGCCACTGACCCGGCTTCCTGCATCATTTCCCGGACAAGGCTGAGGGCTTCGGTCTTGTTGCGGCTTTCGAGGGTTTGTTCGAGTTCGGTCGAATGATCGAAGTGATCTTCGATGGCTGTTTTGCCCCGGCCGGTGATGAAGATGAACTCGTCAATCCCGGCTTCTGCCGCCTCTTCGACCGCATACTGGATGAGCGGCTTGTCGACAACAGGCAGCATTTCCTTCGGCATGGATTTGGTGGCGGGGAGAAAGCGTGTCCCCAGCCCTCCCACCGGAAAGATGGCTTTGCTGATCTTGAGGGGTTGTTTCATAAACCAGGCCTTCTTCACAAATTTGTAAAACAGATATAGCAAATGATATGTTGAAGTTATATGACAAGATGTCATTTAATTGCAAAAAGGCGCCCCATGGCACAGATTACTGATCATATCACCGCCCATCTGGAACGGTCAGCCGCAATCAAGATGGCCACGGCGACGCAATGCAGTGCTGCCGCTGCCGCTGCTGCTGAGATGATTGCCGCCTCCCTCAAGGCAGGCGGCAAACTCATGCTCTGCGGTAACGGGGGTTCAGCCGGTGATGCCCAGCATATCGCGGCCGAATTCGTTGCGACGCTTGATCACAGTATGCCGCGCCCGGGGCTGGCGGCGATTGCGCTGACAACCGATACCTCGTTCATCACGGCCTACAGCAATGATTTCGGCTTTGCCGGGATTTTCGCGCGTCAGGTCGAGGCCCTCGGCCGTGACGGTGATGTGCTGATCGGCATTTCGACAAGCGGCAATTCTGGCAATGTGGTGGCGGCCCTGGAAACAGCCCGGGAAAACGGCATTGGCACCATCGCGCTGACCGGGACCGGCGGTGGCAGCATGGCGGCGGTCGCCGATATTCTCATCGACGTGCCTTCATCGACAACGGCACTGGTTCAGGAAAGTCACATTGCCCTTGGCCATGCGATCACCGCTGGGGTTGAAACCCTGCTTGGCTACCGGAAATAGGAGACGGTCAGCATGAATATCACGATCATCGGTTCAGGGTATGTCGGGCTTGTCTCCGGGGCGTGCTTTTCCGAGTTCGGCTTCACCGTCACCTGCATCGACAAGGATCAGCAGAAGATCGATGCGCTCAATGACGGGGTTATCCCGATCTACGAGCCCGGGCTTGATGATCTGGTTGCCCGCAATACGGCAGCCGGACGGCTGACCTTCGGCACGGATCTTGCAGCTGCGGTCGGTGCGGCCGATGCTGTCTTCATTGCTGTCGGCACCCCGACCCGCCGCGGTGACGGCCATGCTGATCTGAGCTATGTCTACGCCGCTGCAGAAGAGATCGCCCATCATCTTGAGGGCTATACTGTTGTCGTGACCAAATCGACTGTTCCCGTGGGCACAGGGCGCGAGGTTGAACGGATTCTCCGCCAGACCAATCCTGCGGCAGAAGTCGATGTGGCCTCCAACCCTGAATTTCTGCGTGAAGGCTCTGCTATCGGTGATTTCATGCGCCCCGACAGGGTTGTGGTCGGCACTGAAAGCCCCCGCGCCCGTGATGTCATGGCGGCGCTCTACCGGCCCCTGTTTCTGCTGGAAACCCCGATCCTGTTCACGACGCTGGAAACCTCGGAGCTGATCAAATACGCAGCCAACGCTTTTCTGGCGGTCAAGATTTCCTTCATCAACCAGATGGCTGATCTGTGCGAGAAGGTCGGGGCCGATGTCCATGATGTCTCGCGCGGCATGGGGCTCGATAAAAGGATCGGCCCGAAATTCCTCCACCCTGGCCCGGGTTACGGTGGCTCGTGTTTTCCCAAAGATACACTCGCCCTGGTCAAAACCGCTGAAGACCATGACGCCAAGGTCACCATTGTCGAAGAGGTTGTCGCCTATAACGCCCGCCGCAAACTGGCCATGGCGGACCGGGTGATCGATGCCATGGGCGGTGATGTGGACGGCCGCCGGATCGCTGTGCTGGGGCTGGCCTTCAAGCCTGAAACCGATGATATGCGTGACAGCCCGGCCCTTGATATTTTGCCGAAACTGGCCGCTGCGGGGGCTGAGATTACGGCCTATGACCCTGCCGCCATGGACCAGGCGAAACCGCTGTTGCCGCAGGCGATCCGGTTCTGCTCAAGCAGCCTTGAATGCCTCCATGAGGCTGATGCGGTTGTCGTGATCACTGAATGGAATGAGTTTCGCGCCCTCACCCCGGCAGCCCTGCAGCAGCAGATGCAGGGACGGGTGGTTGTCGATTTGCGGAATATCTTCGACCCTGATGCCATGGTCGATGCCGGGTTTGCCTATCACAATATCGGCCGCCGGGTGAAAAAAGCCTGACCTTCCGCTTTCAGGGTTTTCATCGATCCCTGTTTCGATGTAAACAGCAGCCAGTGATCAATTTTCACTGCTGAAGGCTCTCCCATGCCGAAAATAGAATTCCAGGATGTGCTGCGTGATGCTGTTCAATCGCTGTTCGGGACAAACCCGTCAGCCGATGAGATTATCGCCGCCTATCCCGAAGCGCATCTGACCGGGGTGGCTTCAATCCAGACAGGCGGCGGCACCTTTTTTGATATTTTTGCCAGAAAAGGCCGCAATGAATGGGATGAAGTCGAAAAACTGATCCACCATTTCAGGCAATCCGGGATCAGGCAATCAGCCCTCATCCGGGGTGATTTTCTCTTTGGCTATGAACCCCAACCCTATGATGTCATCAGGGCGATGGTGTTTGAATATGCTGAAATGGGGATGAACATCCTGCAGAATTTCCACGGCATGAATGATTCGCGCTGCCTTGTCGGTGTTGCGAAAGCAGTGCAGGAGGCTCGCGCCGCCGGCCATGATATCATCGCCCAGGGGACGATCTGTATTGAGGAAAACCCCAATATCACCATCGAAAACGGCCTTGCCTTTGCCCGTGAACTCGTTGATCTGGGGCATTCGGGTTTCTATCTCAAATCAGCCAGTGGCAGGCTCAACCCCGATTTTGCCGGGGATCTCGTGGCAGCGCTTTATGAGCATTTTCCCGAGCAGGATATCACCATCCACGCCCATTCCACTTATGGTGAGGCGCCGGCTTGCTACATTGCCGCGGCCAAGGCAGCCCTTGCGGCAGGCCGCAGCATCACCATGGATGTGCAGCATCCGGCCCTGGCAGGGTCAACTGCCCAGCCGAGCATGAATAAAATGGCGGGACTGATCAGCAATCACCCTGAAAAGCGGATCAAGACAGAATGCCCCCGGCTCAATATCGACGCCATCAAGGCCAGTATGTTCAGCCTCTATGGCTTGCGGTTCCGCTATCGTGAATTCGAATCATCCTACAATCCTGATCTTGTCGCGGCGATGTATCTGGCCCGGACCCCGGGCGGTGCATCGGCAACGCTGAAATCGATCCCCGGGCTTGTCGATACCCTTGGCCGCTTGCTGGGGAGCCCCAGCCAGCACGCTGACTGGGATCATATCCAGACAGAAATCTATCGAATGCAGGCGGAGATCCTTGATGATCTCGGCCAGCCGACGCAAGTGACGCCCTATGCCGCCAACACAACAGGTCAGGCAGCACTTTCCCTTTGGAACACGCTCGAAGGCCGGGACAAATATCACAGTCTTTTTCCCGGTATTGTCGATTATCTGGCCGGTCGCCATGGCCGCGTCCCTGATACGGTTAATCCCGGTCTTGTGCAGAAGGCATTGGATCAACTGGGGCTCAGTGCGCCCGAGGCCTATACCGTCTCTCTTGATCGTCCGGCGGGCCTGCCGCTCGCAGCAGAAAAACTCCGCCGGGCCGGGCTCGAAAACCCCAGCCAACGGCAGAAAATTTCGGCAGCCTTGCTCAAGGATTCCGGGCCGTTCCGGGCCATTGATCATATTCTCGCCTGCCACAACGGCACCAACAGCCCGCAAGACCCTCCGGCACTTCCCTTTTATGCACGGCCGCCACAGGCCATGCCGCGCCCCGATGGCAGGGGGGTCAACCGTGATGTCCGCGATGCGGTGAACATCATCGGCGGCTATTCGAAACTGCAGGAAATTGCCGAACGGGCACTGCATCTCAAACAGCTGGTGGACTGCCGCTATATCTTCCCGGAAGGTGAGGAAAACCTCGAAAGGGAATGGTATGTTTCGAATATCGAAAAACTGACAGCCCTTCTTGATGGGATCCCTGTGTTGCTCGAAGCGGCGCAGTTTTCAATCGGGCAGAAAATGATGTTTCTTGATCACAACAATGCCAACAG
>JBMHCY010000007.1:0-4018 GCA_049889655.1 Puniceispirillales bacterium (SeqCode) | reverse complement strand
GGCGAGATCTGGATATTGATCAGCTTCCGCCCGAGTTTTTGCGAGCGTATCTCAACCCCCTGATCATGGACACTGCTGCCATTCTGGCGGGCCCGGCCAAGCAGGCTGATCACTGGCGGATCAAAGAAATCATCCATGGCCTGCCCGGCGAGCCCCTGGCTGCTGACCTGAAAGAACTCTTCAGCAGCGGGATTGGCTGTCAGAAAGCGGTTATCAGCACTCACCGCCAGCATCGGGGTGTTGATGCTGCTGAGGATCGCTTCTGCCATCGACAGGGTTTCCGGAACAGGTTGAGGCCTCATGCCGCGACATTCCCCTCACCCGCCGCAAGCATCTCAAAAAACCGATCAATGGCGGCGAAGACAGCTTCGGCATCGGTTTCGTTATTGGCGATCTGGCGCATCAAAGCCGACCCTTGAAGCCCACGGGTATAGGCGGCGATATGCTTGCGTGCCAGCCGCAGCCCCTTTGTGCCGTAATGCGAAAGCATCAGATCCAGATGCTGCTTCATGATCCGGTGACGCTCACTGATGGTGGGCTGATCAAGGCCTGGCAGCCCCATCAGGTGCCTTCCGGCATCACGGACAAGCCAGGGCTGGCCCATGGCGGCACGGCCAATCATCACACCATCGGCCCCGGAAAGCTGCATCGCCTCATCCACATCCTCGAGAGTCTCAATATCGCCGTTGACAAAAAGCGGGATACGGATCGCCTCACGGACACGGCGAACCGCCTGCCAATCCGCTGTGCCCTTATAGAACTGGCAGCGCGTCCGGCCATGGACAGCAACCATGGCAAAGCCTTCTTCCTCGGCCATATGCGCCAGTTTCGGGGCGTTTTGATCCTGATCATCCCAGCCGAGCCGCATCTTGACGGTGACGGGAATATCCACCGCCGCCCGCACTGCAGCAAAAATCTGCCCGACAAGCGGCTCTTCCCGCATCAGGGCTGAACCGGACAGTTTGCCTGTCACCTTGCGGGCCGGACAGCCCATGTTGATATCGATGATCGCCGCGCCCAAATCAGCCCCGATCCTGGCCGCCTCGGCCATGACCGCCGGGTCCCAGCCCGCCAGTTGCAGCGAAAAGGGATATTCCGCCGCGGCATCGGTTGAAAGTTTCCGCATTTCCTGACGCACACCGCTGAGGATCGCCGCGCTCGCCACCATTTCAGAGACAACAAGGCCGCCGCCGAGCATCCGCACAACACGCCGAAACGGCCAGTCTGTCACCCCGGACATGGGTGCCAGGATCGCCGGATGGTCGAGCGGGATGCCGCCAATGGAAACAGGCTGTGCCATGGTTTGTCGTTAACCCGTGTTGCATTTGCCTAA
The DNA here is from genome assembly GCA_049889655.1 of Puniceispirillales bacterium (SeqCode). Classification (GTDB taxonomy): domain Bacteria; phylum Pseudomonadota; class Alphaproteobacteria; order Puniceispirillales; family UBA1172; genus UBA1172. The sequence continues at coordinate 2,685 of JBMHCY010000007.1, read as the reverse complement.
TAATTAGGCAGCAATATCACTGCCTAAAATAGAGGCAACGGCCATCGGGGGCAAGGCCTGTCTTTGCTCATCTGACGGACTCCCCCCATCAAGAGCATGGTCAAGCCGGACGCCAGCCTCTATATAGAGGGCATGAGCACCATCCGTTTCCATGCTGTTCTTGTTGCTGCCGGCCGCAGCAGTCGCCTCGGCGGCCCCCTCGCTAAGCCCTGGATTGATCTGGGCGGCAGGACAGTGATCCGCCATGCCCTTGAAGCACTGAGCGGTCATGACGCTGTTGCCGGCGGGGTGATCGTGGCCAGTGAGGACAGGCTCGAAGATGCCCGCAGCCTGGCCGAAGCCACCGGCTGGCTTGTCGTGGAAGGCGGGGCAGAACGCGCCCTTTCAGTCCATGCCGGGCTCGAAGCTCTGGCGGCACTTGATCCGCAGCCGCAAGCCGTGCTGATCCACGATGCCGCCCGGCCATTCATTCCCGCTGCCGTGATCGACCGTCTCGCCACCAGTCTTGCCGGGGGTGCACGCGTCGCCATCCCCACCCTGCCGCCGGCAGACAGCCTCAAGAAAGTCGCAGACAGCGTTGTGGTTGCCCGGGTGGATCGCGATGGTATCGAACGGGTTCAGACGCCGCAGGCCTTCGATTTTGCCGCATTGCTCACCGAACACCGCCAGAACAGTGACGTGCTCATCACCGATGACAGCACCCTGATGGAAGATGCCGGATACCCTGTTGCGACAGTTACGGGCGACCCGGTTCTCGCCAAGATCACCACCGCCCCGGACCTTGACCACGCAAAGATCATTGCGCGAGGGCTGGGAAAGACCGAAGATACCGCCATGATCGAAACCCGCACTGCCACCGGCTTTGATGTCCACCGTTTCAGTTCTGCCCCCGGGCCGATCCGCCTCGGCGGGATTGATATCCCCCATGATCACGGTTTTGATGCCCATTCCGATGGTGATGTTGCGCTGCACGCGCTGACCGATGCCATTTACGGGCTGGTTGCCGATGGCGATATCGGGGCGCATTTCCCGCCCTCGGACGACACCTGGAAAGACAGGGACAGTGCCCATTTTCTCGACGCCGCCTGCACCCGGCTGCATCAAGATGGTGGCTGCCTGACCTTCTGTGATCTGACCATCATTGCCGAAACCCCGAAGATCACCCCTCACCGTGAGGCGATCCGGGCCCGCATCGCCGAAATCACCGGCCTTGCGGTCAGCCGTGTCTCGGTCAAGGCCACCACCTCCGAAGGGCTGGGCTTCACTGGCCGAGGTGAAGGCATCGCCGTTCAGGCGGCTGCCACGGCCCAGTTCGTCACAAAGGCGGAATGATGCAGAATATACTGGCCGCCATTGCGACCCTCGGCCCTGTTGGCCTGATGCCTGCCCCGGGGACAGCCGGATCATTGGCGGCGCTGATGATGGCCGGGCTTATCACCCATCAGACCGGGGTTATGGGGCTGCTCATCTGCCTTGTGATCATCACCATTGTCGCCTTCCCCGCGATTACCGCCTACACACGCAAGACCGGTGTTCATGATGCCGGGCCTGTCATCATCGATGAGGTTATCGGCCAGTGGCTGCCGCTGTTGCTGCTGCCGCCGTTCAGCATGAATGCCGTATCCCTGATCGGTTACGGGCTCGCCTTTGTGCTGTTCAGGCTGTTTGATATCCTGAAACCTGGGCCGATCCGGCGGGCAGAAACCCTCCCCGGTTCCGCCGGGGTCATTGCTGATGATGTGCTGGCCGGGATCGCTGCCGGGATTATCCTGATGCTGATCATGGGCGTCTGGAGGATGGCATGACCGAAACCGACCTCACCCGGGATATCCTGACACTGTGCCAGCAGCACGGGGCGATGATCGCCACCGCCGAGAGCTGCACCGGCGGCATGGTGGCGGCGGCACTCACCGATATTGCCGGATCCTCAGCCATGATCGATCGCGGCTATGTCACCTACTCGAATGCCGCAAAAGCCGATATGCTGGCCGTTGATCCGGAAGTGATCCAGCGTAACGGGGCCGTTAGTGAAGACGTTGTCCGGGCCATGGCATCGGGGGCACTGGCCCGGATCGACCATGACGGCCCGCGCCTGGCGGTATCAATCAGCGGCATTGCCGGACCCGGCGGCGGTTCTGCCGAAAAGCCTGTCGGCCTGGTCTGGTTCGGCCTTGCCAGCCGCTTCGGCAACCGGCTCAACCTGATGGCGGAAAACAAGGTTTTTGATGGCGACCGCCTGGCTGTCCGGCAGGCGGCAATGCTCCATGCCCTCGGGATGCTGAGGGATGAACTTCAGGATCCCACGCGGGGATAGAGCGCATCCGCCCGTGCTTCAAAAGCCCGGACCATCCGCATGACAGCTTCGGAAAACAGGGTTTCGATCACCGATTGGAAGAGCCGGGACTGGAACTCGAAATCGACATGAAAGTCGATCTCACACCCTTGGGGATGCGGCCGGAAGACCCAGGAATTGTTCAGGTACTTAAACGGACCATCTGCATAATTAACTTTTATTTCAAGCGTTTCCGGGTAGAGATCAACGTATGATGTGAATTTCTCACGGTAGAGCCTGAAGCCGATGATCAGGTCGGCGACCATGCGGGCTTCATCCTTTTCTCTGATCCGCGCCCCGAGGCACCAGGGCAGAAACTCGGGATATGACCGCACATCCGCCACGAGGGCATA
>JBMHCY010000006.1:0-31561 GCA_049889655.1 Puniceispirillales bacterium (SeqCode) | reverse complement strand
CGGTTGAGGGCTATCCTAAATCACAGATGCCGCAAAGCAAATTACTTGCAGCGATTGAGACTGATGCGAAAAATGACGATGATGTAGACAAGTTTTACTATCACATGAAACGCATCCAAGAAGTGGGGTATCTGGACAGCCCGCATGTTGGCACTGACCATATGGATGGTTTTGATTTTATATTTTCCATGTCTGGAAGAAAATTGTTTGATGCAGAATATGAGCTAACCTGGGACGGGGTTAATTTTATCGAAGCCCTGAAGAATGATACAACCATGGAAAAAGCCAAGGCGTGGTTTAAGGATATGACAGTTGAACAGATCAAAGCCATGTTCCCCGTTCTTTTGACAAAGGCCATCACAGGAATTTGAATGAATGACTGATTTGAGCGCCATACCCACTGTATCTGTCCATTACGCTGCCAATGGTGCATCGAAAAGATCGAATGAACTCGGCATGCGGGTGATGCAGGAACGCGCCTATAACAAGCGCGGGGAACAATACCTGCTGATCAAATCACCGCCCGCCTCAGGCAAAAGCCGCGCGCTCATGTTCATTGCCCTTGATAAGATCACCAATCAGGGGCTGAAAAAGGCGATCATTGTGGTGCCGGAAAAATCCATCGGCGCCAGTTTCAATGATGAACCGCTCAGCGATTTCGGATTCTGGGCGGATTGGAAAGTTGCCCCCAAATGGAATCTCTGCAATGCGCCGGGTGAAGATGATGGCAAGGTCAATACGGTCAAATCCTTTCTCGAAAGTGATGATCAGGTGCTTGTCTGCACCCATGCCACTTTCCGTTTTGCCGTTGAGCGCTTCGGGGTTGAAGCCTTCGATGATTGCCTCATCGCTGTTGATGAATTCCACCATGTCAGCGCCAATCCGGACAACAAGCTGGGCGCGCATCTGAAAGAATTTATTGAGCGCGACAAAACCCATATCACCGCCATGACAGGTTCATACTTCCGTGGTGATGGTGACGCTGTGCTCCACCCTGATGATGAGGCCCGGTTCGAAACCGTTACCTACACCTATTATGAACAGCTCAATGGCTATGAATATCTGAAGACACTCGATATCGGCTATTTCTTTTATTCAGGAGCCTATGCGGATGACATTCTCAAAGTGCTTAATCCCGATGAGAAAACCATCATCCATATTCCCAATGTGAATTCTCGGGAAAGCACCAAGGACAAGATCAAAGAAGTTGAACATATCATGCATGAGCTGGGCCAATGGGAGGGTGCTGACCCTGTCACGGGGTTCCACCTTGTTAAGCGTGAAGATGGCCGCATCCTCAAAATCGCTGATCTGGTGGAAGATGACCCAGCCAAACGAGAAAAAGTTTCCGCTGCGCTCAAAGACCCGGGCCAGAAAAACAATCGCGATCATGTGGATATCATCATCGCCCTTGGCATGGCTAAGGAAGGTTTTGACTGGATCTGGTGTGAACACACGCTCACCATCGGCTATCGATCCAGCCTGACAGAAATTGTGCAGATCATTGGCCGGGCCACGCGCGATGCACCCAATAAAACCCATGCCCGCTTCACTAACCTGATCGCTGAGCCTGATGCTGAATCAAGTGATGTGGCAGAAGCTGTTAATGACACATTGAAAGCTATTGCTGCCAGCCTGCTGATGGAACAGGTGTTGGCCCCACGGTTCGATTTTAAACCTAAGAACAGAAGTGATGGCCCTACCCCCGGATTTGATTATGGCGAAAGCGGCTATGACCCTGAGGGAACCAATGTAGGCTATAATGCGGAAATCGGCGTGGTTCAGATGGAAATCCCCGGTCTTGTGGAACCTAAGAGTGATGAGGCCAAGCGGATCATTCAGGAAGACCTAAATGAGATCGTGACAGCTGTTATTCAAGACAAGCAAGCCCTTGAAAAAGGCATGTTTGATGAGAATGCCCCACCGCAGGAAATTACCCAGATGAGGGTGGGAAAGATCGTGGGTGATCGATACACACATGTATCAGAAGAAGATCGGGAAGCCATCCGTCAGCATGCTGTCGCAGCTGCAGTGACGGTCCAGCAGGCCACAAAAGCTGTCAATGAGATGAATGAAATGGCAGAGGCGGACGCTCAATATGACGCTGGCCCGATGCATGAGCCGAAACTGAATACAGCCTTCGTCGATGGTGTACGCAAGTTTGCCATGGATGTACGAGAACTCAGTATTGACCTCATTGACAGCATTAACCCATTCAGTGAAGCCTATTCCATTCTAGCCAAGACATTAAGCGAAGAACGGCTCAAACAGGTGGCAGCAATCATTGCGGCAAAACGGATTAATCTGAACGAATATGAAGCCAGAGACCTGGCTGCCCGTGCTGTGAAATTCAAGGCTGAAAGAGGGAGATTGCCCTCGTTGTCATCAGCTGACCCTTGGGAGCGACGCATGGCAGAGGGTGTTGAATTCATCAAGCAGAAAGTGGCAAGAGGCGATTGATGTCTGATAAAAGAAATCAGGAACTGCTTGATGAGCTAGGGATTGAGGTCGAGGTTCAAACAAAACCAACACTGACACCATTGCAGGAACGCATCATCGCGGGTTTTGAAGATATTCAGCGCTTTGTCGAAGAGCATGGGCGTGTGCCGGTAATGAACCCTGAGGGCGATATCTTCGAACGCATTTACGCAACAAGGCTTGAGCAGATCCGATCTCAGAAAGATTGCGTTGAACTGTTGGCAGAATATGATCATCAAAGTCTCTTGTCTGGTAATCATGCTGAGACACTGGCAGAACTGAATGAGATGGATGACACAGACCTTCTGGCTGAACTCGGCATAGATGTCAGCAATACGCCTGATGATGAGGACATCTCAAACCTTCGCCATGTCCGATCACCTGAAGAAATCAAAGCCGCAGAGGAAATTGCCAATCGCCAAAAATGCGAAGACTTCCATTTGTTCAAGCCAATTTTTGAGGCTGTTCAATCAGAGATCAAACTCGGCCAACGTGAAATCAGGCCCTTTAAAGATGATGCACGCGTTGAACAAGGACACTTGTTCATCCTGTCGGGTCAGGTGGTCTATGTAGCTGAAAAAGGCGAGGAGTTCATTGCACATGGCAGGCATACCGACAGCCGGCTTCGTGTGATTTATAATAATGGCACCGAAAGCAATATTTTAATGCGGTCTTTAGTTCGTGCTCTCAACAAAGACGAAGGGGGGCGTCGGATCACTGATACTGATGCAGGCCCTTTGTTTACTGGTGAAGCTGGAGAAGGTGATGAGGCAACAGGTATAATTTATGTTTGCCGGAGTTTATCTGATCATCCTTTCATTAAAGAACATCAACAAGTCATCCATAAGATCGGTGTCACCAGCACAAGTCTCGAACGACGCTTTTCGAATGTAGAGCATGACCCCACTTTCCTGATGGCCGATGTAGAAGTTGTCGCAACTTATGAATTGTTCAACCTAAGCCGCTCCAAGTTAGAGAATGTTCTTCATCGTTTCTTTGACGATGCAAGGCTCAGCATTGAAATCAAAGACCGGTTTGGCAATCCGGTAACGCCAAGGGAATGGTTCTGCGTGCCGCTGGATGCGATCGAAGAAGCCCTAACCCGTATCAAAAACGGGTCTATCACCTCCGTTAAATATGACAAGGCTACAGCGACAATTGTGAGCCGGTGATGATTGGTAATAGTGTCTCTGAAAATTTGTTTTGTTTTCTATGTGATAGAAGAGATGCAACATTGTCTCCGACGATTGACAACCTCATCACATTTGATATGTTTTTTGAAACATAAATCAAAAAGTTAGTGCGTCCAGCTTTTTCAAGTTGTGTTTTTTCCAAGGTTCCGGTGCCCTGCTGATGTGCTGACCAGAAACATGATGGCAGCTTGGTATCGAAAACTGATGCTCTTAATTTCAAAGTCAGTACCGGACTTAAAAATGTTCTGGGCAGCCGACTTATCACTGATGATGAAGTGGCTGTTTTTGAACTTGTGAAAAACTCTTTTGATGCAGGAGCAACAAGGGTAGAACTTTTCTTTGATGAAGATAAATTCGTCATTGCCGACAATGGCGAGGGTATATCGAAAGACGATATTGAAAATAAATGGCTTTTTGTTGCCTATTCAAATAAGAGAGCAGGCAAACGATCAACAGATTATCGTAGCCAGATATCATCAAGACGTCAGGTCGCAGGAAGCAAAGGTATTGGCAGGTTTTCTTCCGACCGGCTAGGTGCACAGGTAACGCTTCAATCAAAGCCAAAGAAAGATGTCAAAAGTCCCGTTCATCAGCTCAAGATGGATTGGGATAAGTTTGATGTAGACCAAATCGAAAGATTCACAGACATCGATTTAGACTATCAAGCGGTAGATAATTTTGTTCAGCCCAAAGAATTTAAATTCCATAAATTTTGACGAGAGCAATCAGCTTATGCATCACACGACCCTTTACACATGGCCCATTTTAAACACTGCTGATCAAAATTTATACGCTGGCAAAGAAAATATCTCATTTCGACTGGCCGTTTTCCAACATGACAGACACGACCAAATGAACCGACAGGGACAAGCTGGTCTTTTGATTTTATATTCCCAGATGATATATTATTTTTTGTTATTAGCAGGGGCGTTAATACAAAGACGTGGAATTCATGTTTGCCTTACTTAAAGCCTGCTTATCAGCACTATTACTTTACCTGTTTCTGACTCTGCCGGTACTGGCAAAGCCAGCAGGTGAAGTCGAAGCTGTTTCAGGTGAGGTCACGATCCGTGACCTTAAAGCCAAACGTGATGCAGCCGAGATCGGTACCATCCTCTATCTCGGCGATTTTATAAAGACAGCCGAAAATAGTTCAGCATCAATTCAATTAGAGGATGAGTCTTTCTTACAGGTTGCCGAGAATTCAGACTTCATCATTGATGAATTTGTGTTGAATCAAACAGCGCGCACATTTAAGGCGCGGATGCTGAAAGGTGCAATTCACTATGTCTCCGGAAGCAAAATTTTCAAAAGGATAAGCGCACCTTTTTCCTTGCCAATGCAAAACTGGCCATAAGAGGCACCAATTTCATTGCAGAGGTTGGTCAACGTATCCGCATCACCTTGCTTGATGGTGAGGTCCGGATTTCTGCCAGAAGTAATGACATCATCCTTAACCGGCGGGGCCATACAGTCTTTCTGGACAAGACCGGGCGCTTTGATGAGGCCTTCATTCTGCCTGATGCAGATATTGAGGCATTTGCCAGGGAGCTCGGTCTTGAGGTCGACCTGCCGCCGCGGCCAGAGACATTGCCTGTCATTCTGCTCAACCCCATCCAATGTGTATTTTTGAGCGGTGTCCTGATCTGTGGTTGAGACTTTTCCGGTCTTCCCGGGATAAAGCCGCAACACCTCTATTGAAGTTTTGGAAAAGCGACGGAAAGCCCGGGCGCCGGCAGGGGGTAATCCAATCCTTGCAACACAATGACTGACCTGTAGAATTCTCATAAGCGTGCAAGACAACGCAGCGACTGTTTCTTCTCAGCTGATGCGGCAAAGGGGCGGAAAAACAGATGGATATTTTGACCAGAGATCTTCGCCAGCAGCAGGGCGTTCGTTGCTTCAGGCACCGCATCCCTGTGGATGCCCGTGCGCATGATCTGACGCCTGCATTGATGATAAGCGGCGTCATGTCTCCCAAAATAATCCTGGCTTTGCTGCTGATACTGATCAGTTTTCCAAGCTGGGCAAATACGGACGCATTTGACATCGTGGCGCCACCTGCCTGCTTTAACAATAAAGGTGAGGCTGTTGTTTTCAGAGATGTGAAAAATGCAGGTCCGAAAAGCGCCGCCGGGATGGCCAACAGAGACGAAAACGGCGTACCTGTCGTCTATCGGTTTAACTACCACCATTCACCGCAAGCGCTGCAGCGCTTTATCGATCTGCACGAATGCGCGCACCACCAGACAGGTGATGTCGACCTGCCGCATCCGCCGCGCAACAGCCAGGCCCATCTGATGAATGAGAGCATCGCAGATTGTATCGCGACGCTGCGTATCCGCAATGAATTTGACGACGGTCAGGACATACTGGCGGCTGCAATAGCTGAATTAACAGCAGCGATGCAGGCCATCGGCTTCCCTGAGATTACAGTGGAGAGCAGGATTTCGAATATCAGGAACTGCTTTCAGAAGGCTGAAACCGCAACAGCATTTACTGATGGCGTGCTGGAATACCGCGAGCTGAAATAGATCGGTTCTGGGGTGGTGCCGGGGGTGGTTACCACTTTTTATAGTTTCCAGCTTTGCTTTATCAGTCATACCAAAATCATCAGCAATCTTATCGGCACTCTCGCGCACATTAACTTCGCCAGTATGGGCAAGCACCAACATTGGTTTCAGAAACGCATCAAAAGGCGGGCATGTATCCATCATAATCCTCCATCAGTTTCAAACCCTGCTGGCGGAAACACATGGATGCCGGAAACAATAATAAAACAGGAAAGATAGTGCGGCTGAAAATAAACAGCTGCTGAGTTGTCCTTAGCTCTGCCTGATATTCTACAGCTCAGCATGTGCGTTGCAAGTATTGGATTATCCTCCCGCCCGTACTGCCACCATCCGGCGGGCCGCAAGACAGCTTCGCCGCACTTATGGTGATTTCCGCCTATTTGATGCCGATCTCAGGCAGGGGGTCATTGTTGTGGACGCGGGTGATTTCCAACCGCGTCAGGTCGATGGTCTGGTACCTGCCTGTCAGTGCCAGTTCACTGAGCGCGCGGCCAACGGCGGGGGCATGCATGATGCCGTGGCCTGAAAACCCGCAGGCGGTGATGATATTGTCATGACCCGGGGAATATCTGCCGATGATCATGTTGCCATCGAGGGTATTCTGCGCGTAGTGGCCGCTCCAGCTGCGTTCCAGCCTGATCTCACTGAACTTGGGCACCAGCCCCGCCAGCATCGGAAAGATCGTATCTTCAAAGTAATAGGCGAAAAAACCGGAATAGATATCATCGATGAACCCGGGCGCGATATCAAAACTCGGCCGGCCGCCGGCAAAGCCGTCACCTTCCGGGCGAAAGAACATGCCGCTTTCATCCTTGACCAGCGGCAACGGCTCAAGGTCATGCGCACATTTCCAGAAATGCTGCACCCGGCACATCGGCACAACAGGCAGGTGAGCGCCTGTCATCGCCGCAATCTCACCCACCCACGGGCCTGCGGTGTTGATAAAGAAATCAGCCGCGATCCGCTGGCTGTCATCAAGGTGGACAGCCTCAACCCTGCTGTCACTGCTGGCAATATCCGTCACCCGCGCCTTGATATACTGAACCCCGAGATGTTCGGCCGCGCGCCGAAAGCCCCACAGCCCCGCGCTGGGATCAATCCAGCCATCATCAGGGGTATGACAGCCCAGCACAATATCCTCCCGTTCTATTGACGGGAACTGGCGGCGCAGCGCTGCCGCATCCATCAGCTCAGCCGTGACACCAAGTGATGACTGCAACGCCTGATTGCGGCGCAGGGTGGCCTCACCACCCGCGGTGACAAGGAACAGATAACCCTCTTCGGTGAAACTGATATCCGGCAGATCAGGAATATCTGCCAGATGATCAGTGAAGTTTTTGAAAAACCCGAGGCTGTATCGGGACATCTCAATATTCTCGGCGACGCTGAACTGCTGGCGGACACCACCTGCACCCTGCGGCGTTGTGGAAAATTCATAGGTCGGATCAGGTTCGAGCACGGCGACTGATCCGGCCGCACCTGACCGCGCCAGAAAATATGCTGCCGCGGAACCTGTTATCCCGCCGCCAATGATGACGATATCGTGTTTCATGCCAATACCCGCGGAGACCGTATCCTCGCAGCATCACAACAGATGATCAATTCAACCCTCAAGCACATGATTAATATATACCCCATTGCGGGCGAATATGCCTGATCAAATGATCGCATTTAATAACTGGGTTTGGGGGGGCATTGGCGCTGGTAAGATGAGGTGCCTGATGCGTTCTTGACCTCAGGCAGCGCCAGCCTGTTTTCGAGCCTTAACACGCGCTGAGACCGCCTACAGGGCCGCCAGACAGCTCTCTGGCTCCTCGCTGGTGTGACCTCCACCTTAGGCTTGCCCCAGCCCCTGTCCAGCAGGGCCTGCGCTGCTAGCCTACACAAAATACATGATCACGGATTCCAGAGAACTCTGGTTACTTTGGAATACCAATAGAGTACCATTAGATTAAATCCACCTGTGGTACCTGAGTGACCAAACTGTTTCAAAGGGGAATTCAGAAAAGCTATGACAAATGTATCAATGATAAATTACTCTACTCGTGATTTTGCAACCAAAGAGCAATTGGAACTCTACTTACATAGGCAAGAAAAAGCCTTTACACCGGAGGTCATCAAACTTTTTACTGACGCCGGCATGCTGAGGAGAGTTGTCACGCAAATCTGGAACAAAGAGCAGTCGTATAGAGTAGGTATAATTTTCGAATACCGGGATCAGGAAGCCTACACCCAATGTCAAAAACTCCTCGAGGAGCATTACCTTCCAGCGGTGGAAGGCTTAACAACAAAGGTTGTTGGATCGCGAGGAGTTGTAGTGCACGAGTTCATCTCTGACAACTACACCGACTAAGCAACCTTTTAGATATTCTCAGCTCCCCTTTGCATCTGCGGTAGGGAAACTCTCGGCTCTCTGCGGGTTTGAAAAGAGAAAATGGTGCGGCTGAGAAGACTCGAACTTCCACGGGGTATCAGCCCCACAGCGACCTCAACGCTGCGCGTCTACCAGTTCCGCCACAGCCGCACCGGGGTGGATTACTCCACCGAGGTCATGGGCAGTGATAGCGAATAACCCCCGCCAACGCAAGCCTGATCTTCACCCCCCTGCCGCTTTACCCGATCCCCCCCGTCAAGTAGGATACGGCCATGGCGCAGCATCCCTTCCCCAGCCCCCATCCGCAGCCGCCCGCGTGGGAGACTTCCCCGGGGCTGACCGCCTATGATACCGCCCATGCCGCCATGGAAGCCCGGGTCGCGGCGATCCGTGAAGGCCGCGCCGGTGAGATGGTCTGGCTGCTGGAACATGACCCTGTTTACACCGCCGGGCGTTCTGCCCGCCGCGAAGACCTGATCAACCCCGGCGATGCGGCGATCCGCGAGGTCGGGCGCGGCGGCGAGTGGACCTGGCACGGCCCCGGCCAGCGTGTCGCCTATATCATGCTGGATGTCGCCGCCCGAGGCCAGGATGTGCGGAAGTTCATCGCCCAGGTCGAAGAATGGGTGATCCTCAGCCTCAGGCAGCTGGGGGTGGAAAGCGAGCGGCGGCCAGGCTACCCCGGGGTCTGGATCAGCCGTGGTGATGCAGCCCCGCCGGCCAAGATCGCCGCCATCGGGGTGCGGCTCAGCCGCTGGGTTTCATGGCACGGGGTGGCGATCAACCTCAACCCCGATCTCAGTGTCTATGGGGGGATCGTGCCCTGCGGGATCACCGAAGGCAGTGTTACCTCGCTCCATGCCGAGGGCCTTGAAGCATTGACGATGGCTGATCTTGATGCCGCGCTGGCAGAGACTTTCGCCACCGCCTTCCCTATCCCCTGATCAGCATATCGAGTGCATCGGCGAGGGCGTGGGCGGCGCGGTCCGCATCCACCGGCAGCGGGTCATCAGCCTCCCCCATCATGCCGCCGCGGCCGCCTTCGTAATGGACAAGGCCATTGCGGCGTTCACGCAGCCAGTAACTCTCGCTGTTGTCGCGGGCGGCGGCGATATCGATCCCGTCCGCCTCGGCAGCCGGGCCCGCAGGCTCGCGCAGCACCACATCAAGCACGGCGGCAGCAAGGATGATCACCGTTGCGTGCTGACGCATCTCAACCGCAGTGAGCAATTCCGAAAGCAGCCGCCCGGCATGGGGGCCCAGTGCCTCCTGCTGACGCGCCAGCCGCGATGACGCCTGCATCAGTCTTCCGCCGCCATGGCGAAGGAAAGGATCGGCTGATCAACAGCGAGGCTTTCGCCTTCACCGGCATGGATTTCAGCCACCACACCGCCACGATCGGCCTTCAGCAGGTTTTCCATCTTCATCGCCTCGATCACCGCAACATCATCACCGGGCTCGACACGATCACCGGCCTTGACCATCAGCCGCGACAGCAGCCCGGGCATCGGGGCGGTGATCATCGCCGCACCGGCAGCAGTATCACGGACAGGCATCAGCACCTGGGCATCGGTCGCCCGTTCCGGCAGCACCAGCACATCAAGTGCCGTCGCCCCGGCCATGAGCCGAACCGTCTCAGCGTGCTTGCGGAACTGGATCACCGCCGGGGTGCCGTTGATCATCCCGTCAAAGAGACGCGAAGACAGATCAGGCAGCCGGTCAAAGCGGTGAACGCTGCCCGCGACCGTCACTTCCGGATCAGAGCCGAAGGCGACTGTCGCCATGAGGCTTTCATCACCGAGATGGAGCCGCCAGGCCACCTCAGGGGCAGCCTCGCCAATAGCCATGATGCGGCGTTGACGATCCGCCACAATGAGCGTGGCCAGGGCCAGCATCCGGGTTTTCAGATCCCCTTCCGGGGCCACCGGGGTATAGCCTTCGGGGTATTCATCACCGATAAACGCTGTCGTCATCTCACCCTTGCGGTATTGCGGGTGATCACAGACATGGCGCAGGAACTGGCGGTTATGCCCCGGGCCTTCGATCACATAGCGGTCAAGGGCATCGGCGAGGCGGTCGATGGCCTCTTCGCGGGTTTTGCCATGGCTGATCAGTTTGGCGATCATCGGATCATAGAACATGGAAATCTCGCCGCCATCGGCAATACCGCTGTCAACGCGGATACCTTCACCCTCAGGTTCGGCATAGCGTGTCAGCGACCCGATTGACGGCAGGAAGTTCCGTGACGGATCCTCGGCATAGACACGGGCTTCCATCGCCCAGCCCTGCGGCTTGATCGTCTTCTGATCGAGTGTCAGTGTCTCGCCATGGGCGATGCGGATCATCCACTCGACCAGATCAAGCCCGTAGACCATCTCCGTCACCGGATGTTCGACCTGCAGCCGGGTATTCATCTCAAGGAAGTAGAAATCCTGATCAGAGCCAACGATGAATTCGACAGTCCCCGCCGACCGGTAGCCCACGGCCCGGGCGAGTTCCACCGCCTGCTCCCCCATCGCCTTCCGTGTTTTGGCAGAAATGAACGGGCTCGGGGCTTCTTCAAAGACTTTCTGGTGACGCCGCTGCAGCGAGCATTCACGCTCCCCGAGATAGACGACATGACCATGGTTATCGGCAAGAATCTGAATTTCGATATGGCGCGGGCTGGTGACGAATTTTTCGATAAAGACGCGCGCATCACCGAACGAGGCTGCGGCTTCGTTCTGTGCCTGCGGCATGGCTTCGCGCAGGCCGGGCTCATCATGGGCAATCCGCATCCCCTTGCCACCACCACCGGCGGAGGCCTTGATCATCACCGGATAACCGATATCCGCCGCAACCCGGGCAGCCTCATCGAGGTCTTCGACAGCATCCGGTGTGCCCGGGACAGTCGACACCCCGGCTTTTTCAGCGATCGCTTTTGAGGTGATCTTGTCGCCCATGGCAGCTATGGCCTTGGGACCCGGACCGATAAAGACAAGCCCGGCGTCTTCCACCGCTTTGACAAAATCGGCGTTTTCCGAAAGGAAGCCGAAACCGGGATGGATCGCCTCAGCACCGGTTGATTTGGCTGCTTCGATGATCACATCCGCCTTGAGGTAACTTTCCGTGGAAGGGGCCGGGCCGATCCGCACTGCTTCATCGGCCATGGTGACGTGAACACCGTTGGCATCGGCATCGGAATAGACGGCCACGGTGGCAATCCCCATGCGGCGTGCTGTCTTGATGATCCGGCAGGCAATTTCACCGCGGTTGGCTATCAGAATCTTGCTGAACATCGTTATCTTCCCTTCCCGTTACAGCGGCAGATTGTCATGTTTGCGCCAGGGGTTTTCCAGCACCTTGTCTTCGAGCATGGCAAAGGCCCGGGCGATACGCCGCCGGGTGTTGCGCGGCATGATGACATCATCGATAAACCCGCGCCCCGCAGCAACGAACGGGTTGGCAAACTTGCGGCGATAATCCTCGGTGCGCTGCTTGAGCTTCTCCGGGTCATCGGCTTCCTGACGGAAGATGATCCGTGCCGCACCCTCGGGGCCCATGACAGCGATCTCGGCTGTCGGCCAGGCATAGTTGACATCACCGCGCAGGTGCTTGGAGGCCATCACATCATAAGCCCCACCATAGGCCTTGCGGGTGATGACAGTCACCTTGGGCACAGTCGCCTCGGCATAGGCATAGAGCAGTTTGGCCCCGTGATTGATGATACCGCCGTTTTCCTGTGCCGTGCCCGGCATAAACCCGGGCACATCAACCAGCGTCAGGATCGGGATATTGAAGGCATCGGCAAAGCGTACAAACCGTGCCGCCTTGCGCGAGGCGTTGATATCAAGGCAGCCTGCCAGCACCATCGGCTGATTGGCGATCACCGCCACAGGGCGGCCGTCAATATGGGCAAAGCCGGTGATGATATTGGCCGCGAAATCGGGATGAATTTCAAAGAAACTGTCTTCATCGACGATATGGCTCAATACCGCTTTCATGTCATAGGGGGCGTTGGGGTTGGCCGGGATGATCCGGTCGAGCGCCGGGGCCGGGCGGTCAACGGGATCGGCTGTTTCCAGCCGCGGGGCTTCGTCACGGCTTGATTGCGGCAGATACGCCATCAGCGCCCGCACCCCCATCAGCGCCGCCACATCGTTTTCATAGGATTTATGTGCGACACCGGAGGTTTTTGTATGGGTTTCGGCCCCGCCCAGTTCTTCATGGGTCACGGTTTCGTGGGTCACCGTCTTCACCACATCGGGTCCGGTGACATACATATAGGATGACCCTTCCACCATGAAGATAAAATCGGTGATCGCCGGGGAATAGACAGCCCCGCCAGCGCAGGGACCCATAATCACGGAAATCTGCGGCACAACACCGGAAGCAAGGGCATTGCGCTGAAAAACTTCGGCATAACCGCCAAGCGAGGCGACACCTTCCTGGATGCGGGCCCCGCCACTGTCATTGATGCCGATCACCGGTGTTCCTGTCTTCATCGCCTGATCCATGACCTTGCAGATCTTTTCGGCATGGGTTTCAGAGAGCGATCCGCCGAGCACGGTGAAATCCTGGCTGAAGACAAACACCGGGCGGCCGTTGATACGGCCAAAGCCGGTAACAACACCGTCACCCGGGATGGTGTTTTCTTCCATGCCGAAATCATGACAGCGGTGTTCGACAAACATATCCCATTCCTCGAAACTGCCTTCATCGAGCAAAAGGCTGATCCGTTCGCGGGCAGTCAGTTTGCCCTTGCTGTGCTGGGCATCGATACGGCGTTCACCGCCACCCAGCCGGGCGCGTTGCCTTCTGGATTCAAGTTCGTCGATAATTGAGGTCATGCTTCACTTCCCCCTTCCTCGGTGTTGAGCAGGCCAAGATAACGGCTGGCCTCGCCGATAAGACCCGTATGCGCCGTGATGCGTTGATCGGCTTCTGCATCATAGCCCCATTTCTCCTGCTGCCACAAATCATCTAGCAATGCGGCACGCGCGCCTTCATCCGCCGCAACATGGCGGGCGGCGATCGCCAGCCCGATCAGCAGCGATCCGCTCACCGTCACCAGCGTATGCAGGCCTGAGAGGATGAAATCATCATGGCGGCTGACACGGTCACGCATCACCCGGCAGGCCTCATCAGACTGGCGCAGTGGCATGATCCCGCTGGTCACCTCAAGCGTAACGCCTTCGGTTTTGGCAAACCAGTCGAGATAGGGCTGCCAGGCTTCGTGCTGGCGGCTGGCCAGCGCCTGATCCTCAGCTTCACGATAACAGACAAGATCACTGCCGCCATAAAGGCTGATCTCATCAATCACCGCCTCGCGCTGGGGGGTGACGCGATCAATCGCTGTCACCGTAAAGCGAAACATCGGCATGGTTGACGGGTTAATCTCTTCGGTCTGGGAATCCCATTCCGCAGCGATGGCCGTTGCAAGGCCCTGATGCGGCAGCGCAAGCATCGCCCCGGCTGGCGTTTTCACCGCCCGCCCGTCAAGACAGATGGAAAACCCGTCCTCGACAGGGTCAATCGAAACCGATTTCCAGAAACGCTTGGCGGCTGTCATCTCTACTCCTCGTCAAAAAGATCAGGATCAGCGGCCCGGGCAAGGGCATCGTGCCCATCAAGGCCAAAAAATTCAAATGCCGGTTTGAGGTCCGGGGCAATGGCGGCTGAGATCGGCTCGCCCGTATGCAGTGTCAGGTGCGCTGCGTGCAGACAAAGCCGGCTGATGCTCGCATGGGGAAAAGCCTCGCTGCCGCCATACTTGCCGTCACCCAGAATGGGGCAGCCGATAGCCGCCATATGCGCCCGCAGCTGGTGCGTCCGGCCGGTCAAGGGCCGCAGAGCCACCAGGCTGGCCTTCTTCCCCATCGCCTCAATCACGCGATAGAGGGTTCTGGCGTGCTGGCCCCTGTCGTGATCAACAGCCATTTTTTCCTGCCCCTTGCCGCCGGTCTTGGCCAGCGGTGCATCGATCATCCCCTGATGCGGCCGCGGCACGCCAAGCACAAGGGCGAGATAGGTTTTCTGATGGTCATGGCTCTGGAAGGCCCGGGCCAGGTCGCGGGAGGCCGGCAGGGTTGTGGCCACCACCAGAATGCCTGATGTATCACGGTCAAGGCGGTGGACAAGCCGGGGTTTTTCAGGCCCGGGGAAAGCTTCTGCCAGAGCCCCGTCAACGTGCTGGCGGGTTCCGGCACCGCCCTGGGTCGCCAGCCCGGACGGCTTGTTGAGCGCGATCCAGCCATCACCACGGCAGATCACAGCATCACGGACACGCGCAATGGTGGCGGCATCCATGGCCGGTGAGGCTGCTGCCGGACGCGGTGTTGCGGTGGTGACCGTTTGCGGCATCACCACATTCTGGCCTTCGACAAGCCGGGTTGATGATTTCGCCTTGGCCCCGTCAACCCGGATCGACCCGGAACGCAGCAGTTTTTCGATCTTGCCCTGATTGATCCCGTCAAGATGGCGGCGGATGAACCGGTCAAGCCGAGTGCCGTCATCATCACTGGTGACCCGATAGGTACGGCGTTCCATGTTATTGCCCTCCGGCCATGCTGCGGATCAGCATCAGCATCCCGATGAACGCCGCCAGCGACAGCAGTACCGAGCCCAGCACATACAAAGCCGCCAGCCCGGCCTCACCCTTTTCGAAGAGCCCGGCCGCATCAAGGGCGAAGGAGGAAAAGGTGGTCAGCGCCCCCAGCAGACCAACCTGAACAAACAGCCGGGCCGGATCACCAAGGCTGATCAGCCCGGTTGTCATCATCCCGTAAAGAACCCCCATCAACCCGGAGCCAACCACATTGACAACCAGCGTTGCCAGAGGCTGCCATCCCGGGCCCATGCCGGCGGCAATCATCAGGGTTGTTGCGTAGCGGCCCATGGCCCCGAGGGCACCACCGGCGGCAATGGCCATCCAGATCATCATGGCCCTTCTTTAGCCCAGCCGACGCCAAATATCCAGCCTTCCCGGCTCGCAGCAGGCCTGTCGGCAGGGGCGATCTCCGGCAGGCCCTGCCTGCTGACACAGCGCAACGCCGCCGCCGAGATCAGCGCATCAAGATCATCGTTATCCGGCAGGCGTTCGGCGATACGGCTGACCGGTGCACTCCCCCACCAGTGAAGCCCGTCATTCAGCGCCTTGAGCGGCGCCGCTTTCTTGGCCTTGTCGGTGACACCGGCCATGGAAAAATAGAGCGACGGGAAAATCTCAACCACAGTAAGGCTGGCCTCGGGTGCAGGGATGATCGGCCAGATCGCCGCTGTTCCGGCCAGACGATGCAACAGCCGCATCCCGGCGAGCGAGCCTGTCCCGACACCGGCCGGACCAACACAGTTGAAGGTCGGCGATGGATGGCGACCATTGATCTCAGCCGAGGCAATCTCGGTAAGGCGCCGCCGCGAGGCAAACTTCACCCCCCGGCCATCCTTGATCGGCGCGTTGTAGAAAGGGCCGAGATGCGGATCATGCCAGATGCCGCCACCATAGAGGTGATCCTGCTCCGCATTCGCCGCCTCGATCATCGACCACAGCGCCTCGGGTGATTGCGGCGCATCACTGACCCCGGGGTAATAACCTTCATCACCGAACGGATGGGCAAAGGCGAAATCGATCCCTGCCAACACCTGGCCTTCCCCGGCACGGGCCATGAGATGATCCAGCACCGCCTGCCGTGACCAGCCCCGCGGGTGCGGCGGCGTGATGATCACCGGGGCCTGATCCCCGGGACGGGCCTCGGCGACCTGAATGCCCTTATGGAATTCACCCCTGGCCCCGGACCAGTCAATACCGATACACAGATCCACCATCGATGCCTAGTCCTCGCCAGCATCATCAGGGGCGTTGTGACGGCGTTTTTCCCACCAGTCCAGGCGCTTTCTGATCTCGCGCTCATAGCCACGCTCGACAGGGTGATAGAACCGCTGGCGTGGCATTTCATCGGGAAAACAGTTCTGGCCGGAAAAGCCATCTTCGGCATCATGGTCATAGACATAGCCATCACCATAGCCGAGGTCTTTCATCAATCCGGTCGGGGCGTTGAGAATGTGCTTGGGCGGCATCAGCGAGCCGGTATCGCGGGCGTGGCGCATGGCATCCTTGAACGCCGTATAGACAGCGTTGGATTTGGGGGCTGTCGCCAGATAGAGCACCAGCGCGGCAACCGCCAATTCACCTTCCGGGGTGCCGAGCCTTTCATAGGAATGCCAGGCGGCAATCGCCCGGGGGAGCGCCTCCGGTTCCGCCAGCCCGATATCTTCAGAGGCGAAACGGGCCAGCCGCCGCAGGATATAACGCGGGTCCTCACCCCCATTAAACATCCGGGCCAGCCAGTAAAGCGCGGCATCGGCATCGGATGCCCGCAGCGATTTATGCAGTGCTGACATCAGGTTGTAATGCTGGTCTCCGGCACGATCAAACGCCGCCGCCCGCATCGACAGCACGTTTTTGAGCGTCTCAGGGGTCAGCGGCACGGCATCATCCGCCTGCTGGGCAAGGATCGTTTCCACCATGTTGAGCAGATAGCGGCCATCACCATCGGCCATGGCCTTGAGCATGGCCCGGGCTTCGTCATCGACAGCGACAACCCGGTCAAGGATCGCCTCGGCACGCAGGATCAGCTCTTCAAGGGCGGCATCATCAAGCCGGTTCAGGACAAGCACCTGCGCCCGGGAAAGCAGCGCCCCGTTCAGCGCAAAAGAAGGGTTCTCGGTGGGCGCCCCGACAAGGATAACGCGACCATCCTCGACATGGGGCAGCAGGCCATCCTGCTGGGCCTTGTTAAAACGGTGGACTTCATCGACAAACAGCAGTGTGCCCTCACCAAGGCGGCGGCGTTCCTCGGCACGGGCAAAGACCTTGCGGAGATCAGCAACACCGTCAAACACCGCGGAGACAGGCTCGAACGCAAGCCCGACCCGGGCGGCCAGCAGCCGGGCAATGGTCGTCTTGCCGGTGCCGGGCGGGCCCCAGAAGATCAGCGATGGCAGCACCGCGCCTTCCTGTGCGGCCGTGACCATGCGGGTCAGCTTGCCCTCGGTCCCGATCAGATGCCCCTGCCCGGCGACATCCTCAAGCCGTTTCGGCCGCAGCCTCTCGGCCAGCGGCTTCGAGACCTGATCCTCGAACAATGTGGGCTTTGCTTCAACCATGGGGGGATTATCCCACGGAAGGGGTGTTTTTCGCCAACAAAAAAGGCCGGGGGAAACCGGCCTTGATTGCAAAATCGGGGTGGATGACGCGAGTCTTAGGCGACGGCTTCGTTGCCCTCATCAGCGTCGTCAGCAAAGACGGGGCCTGAATCCTGGCCACGGGCATCTTCATCACGGTCGACAAACTCAATCACCGCCATGGCAGCGGCATCACCGTAACGGTAGCCGGCCTTGATGATGCGGATATAGCCGCCGGGACGGTCCGCATAACGCTCGGCAAGGGTATCGAACAGTTTGCTGACAGTGGCGTTATCCCGCAGACGGGCATAGGCCAGACGGCGGGCATGGAGATCACCGCGCTTGGCGAGGGTGATCAGCCTTTCGACCACCGGGCGGAGTTCCTTGGCCTTGGGCAGGGTCGTGACGATCTGCTCATGCTTGATCAGCGCCTGCGACATATTACGGAACAGCATCTGGCGATGCTGCGAGGTGCGGTTCAGTTTACGGCCTGACATACGATGACGCATTGTATTGCTCCTTTAACTCGCTCACCAGCCTTAGTACGGCTCGTCGAGGTGCTTGGCCATTTCCTCGATATTCTCGGGGGGCCAGTTCGGAATGTCCATGCCGAGTTCGAGGCTCATCCCCCTCAGCACTTCCTTGATCTCATTGAGTGACTTGCGGCCGAAATTCGGTGTCCGCAGCATTTCCGGCTCGGTCTTCTGCACAAGATCGCCAATATAGACGATGTTGTCGTTCTTCAGACAATTGGCTGAACGGACGGAAAGTTCAAGTTCATCAACCTTCTTGAGCAGGTTGCGGTTGAACGGAATATCATCAATTTCGTCAGCAACGCTGGCCGCAGCAGGTTCTTCGAAATTGATCATCGGCTGCAGCTGATCCTGAATAATGCGTGCGGCATAGGCAACGGCATCTTCCGGGGAGACCGAACCATCGGTTTCCAGATCGAGGATCAGTTTGTCATAGTCAGTCCGCTGGCCGACACGGGTGTTATCAACCTTGTAGGCCACCTGGCGGATCGGCGAGTAGATCGCATCAACGGGGATCAGCCCGATGGGCGAGTCTTCAGACCGCGAGGAAGACGCCGGAACATAGCCGGAACCGGTTTCGACAGTCAGTTCGGCATTCAGCTCGGACCCTTCGTCGAGGGTGCAGATGACATGATCGGGGTTCATGATCTCAACCCCGTTAACGAGGCTGATCATGCCGGCGGTCACGGTGCAGGGCCCTTCGGCGGAGAGACGCAGGCGCTTGGGGCCGTCGACAGACATCTTGACCGCGATCCCCTTCACGTTCAGGACGATATCGGTCACATCCTCACGAACACCAGGGATGGAGGAAAACTCATGCAGAACGCCCTGAACCTGAATGGAGGTGATGGCGGCACCCTGAAGCGATGACAGCAGCACACGACGCAGGGCATTGCCGATGGTCACACCAAAGCCGCGCTCGAACGGCTCAACCGTGATGGTCGCCTTGTTCGGGTTCTCATCAGTTGATTTCACGTTGCGGTTTTCAGGCTTTTTCAGCTCTTGCCAGTTTTTTTCAATCATGGCGGTTTTCCTTCTTCAATAAGGCGCAAGGCCCCGGTTTTGTTCACCGGGGCGGCTCAGGCAAACAGGATCAAACGCGGCGGCGTTTGCGGGGCCGACACCCGTTATGGGGGATCGGCGTCACATCACGGATCGACGTGATGTTGAAACCCACAGACTGCAATGCACGCAGTGCGCTTTCACGTCCCGTCCCGGGCCCGCGAACCTGAACATCAATTGTCTTCATGCCATGTTCAATGGCTTTGCGGCCGGCATCTTCGGCGGCCAGCTGGGCAGCATAGGGGGTGGATTTACGCGACCCCTTGAAGCCCATCCCACCAGCGGATGACCAGGAAATTGTATTCCCCTGCACATCGGTGATGGTGATCTTGGTATTGTTGAAACTGGCGTTGACATGGGCAACACCGTTGCTGATGTTCTTTTTCTCGCGGCGACGGACGCGGGCTTGTGAAGGCTGTTTTGCCATATGAACTCTCCTGACCGATCGAGATTATTTCTTTTTGCCGGCAATGGCCTTGGCTGGGCCTTTGCGCGTGCGGGCGTTGGTATGGGTACGCTGGCCGCGAACGGGCAGATTGCGGCGATGGCGGAGCCCGCGCAGACAACCCAGATCGAGGTAACGCTTGATGGCCATGGACGTCTGACGGCGCAGATCACCTTCAACCAGGAAATCACTGTCGATGATATCGCGGATCCGGGTCAGTTCGTCTTCGGTCAGATCGTTCACACGGCGTTCATCTGCCAACCCGGCCTGGGCACAGATTTTCTTGGCCGATGTGTGACCAATGCCGTGAATGTATGTCAGGGCGATTTGAACCCTTTTTTTCGTCGGTATGTTGACACCAGCAATACGAGCCACTGTCTTCTCCTCTTGTGTTAACGACTGCCCCGGCTTTGGCCTGATCTCTCGCCTTTTGGGGAAAGCGAATTATAATGCCGCACCGGTATCAGTCAACCAGTCAGTTACCCTGACCTCCCAGAATTGATTCAATTTCAGCAGCAACCGTTTCAATCGGCTGCATACCATCGACTTGCCGCACTTTGCCGCGGTCGCCATAGAACGGCAGGATCGGTGCCGTATTCGCGTGATAGACCTCAAGCCGCTTGGCCAGAACCTCGGCGTTGTCATCGGCACGGGCGCCACCGTTTTCACGGGCGCGGGTTTCGATACGGTCAAAAAGTGCCTTTTCATCGACCTTCAGCTCGATCACATGATCGATACGCTGGCCCATGTCTTCAAGCATCGCCTCAAGCCCGTCCGCCTGGGCGATGGTCCGCGGGAAGCCATCGAGGATAACCCCGGCCTGGGATTCATCACTTTCGAGTTTCTCGCGGATCATCCCGAGAATGATCTCATCAGCGACAAGATCACCACGATCCATGATCGCCTTGGCTTTCATCCCCAGTTCAGTCCCCTGGGCAATGGCTTCACGCAGCATATCACCGGTGGACAGCTGGACGAGGCCGTGTTCATCGACGAGCCGCTTGGCCTGCGTGCCCTTGCCTGCCCCCGGTGGTCCGAGAAGAATGATATTCATCGTTTCTTCCCCCGCAGGTTGGCTTTCTTGACAAGGCCTTCATATTGGTGCGCCATCAGATGCGATTGGACTTGTGTCACCGTATCCAGTGTCACTGTCACCACGATCAGCAGGCTGGTGCCACCGAAATAGAACGGCACGCTGTACTGGCTGATGAGAATTTCCGGCAGAATACATACCGCGGAAAGATAGGCTGCACCGAGAACTGTCAGCCGTGTCAGGACAAAGTCGAGATATTCGGCGGTCGGCTGCCCCGGGCGGATACCCGGCACGTAACCGCCGTAACGGCGCAGGTTTTCAGCGGTATCTTCCGGATTGAAGACAATCGCGGTGTAGAAGAAGGCGAAGAAGACGATCAGCCCGATATAGACAGCCAGATAGAGCGGCTGGCCACGACCGAGCATGGCGTTCAGGGTCACCAGCCAGCCTGCCCCGCCATCACCGGTCGAGGTCAGGTTGATGATCGAAACCGGCATTAACAGCAGCGATGAGGCAAAAATCGGCGGGATCACCCCGGGAACGTTGATCTTGAGCGGCAGATGCGAGGCTTCACCGCCAAACATCTTGTTGCCCATCTGACGCTTCGGGTATTGCACGAGAATGCGACGGAACGAGCGTTCAATGAAAACAATGAGCGCGATAACCGCTATCGCCATGGCCATGAAGAACATGATCAGCAGCGGCGACAGCGCACCGGTACGGCCAAGTTCAAACGTCCCGGCAAGTGCCACCGGCAGGTTGGCGATAATGCCCGAGAAGATGATCAGTGAGATCCCGTTGCCGACACCGCGATCAGTGATCTGCTCACCCAGCCACATCAGGAACATGGTCCCGCCGACGAGCGTCACCACGGTGGTCACCCGGAAGAACATCCCCGGATCAATCACTACACCATTAGCGGCTTCAAGCCCGACAGCGATACCGTAACCCTGCACTGTTGCCAGCAGAACTGTCAGATAGCGGGTATACTGGTTGATCATCTTGCGGCCTGTCTCACCCTCTTTCTTCATCGCTTCGAGCGACGGGATGATCGCCGTCATCAGTGTCATAATGATCGACGCGGTAATGTAGGGCATGATGGTCAGGGCGAAGATCGTCATCCGGCCGAGCGAGCCGCCGGAGAACATATCGAACATCCCCAGAATACCATCGGAATTGCGGCTGAAGATATCAGCCAGCGCCACCGGATCAATGCCGGGAACCGGAATATAGGTGCCGAGACGATAGACGATCAGCGCACCCAGGGTGAACAGGAGCCGCTGTTTCAGTTCCGTCGCCTTGGAAAAGGCACCAAGCCCCATCCCGCCAGCCATTCTTTCCGGTGAACGTGCCATGCTTATTCAGCATCCTTTTCAGCATTGGCCTTGCCACCGATGATGGTGACACTGCCGCCGGCCTTTTCGACCGCAGCAACTGCCGCGGCGGAGGCACCGTTGACTTCAGCCTTGATCTTGGCCGAAATCTCACCATGGCCAAGCAGACGGATACCGTCCTTCGGCTTGCTGATAAGACCGGCAGCGATCAGCGCATTGATATCAACAGGCTTTTTCGCATCGATACGACCGGCATCAATCGCCGCCTGGACAAGGCCGATATTCACGACATTGTAATGCTTGCGGAAAATATTGTTGAAGCCACGCTTCGGCAGACGGCGGTGGATCGGCTGCTGGCCGCCCTCAAAGCCGTTAATCGACACACCGGAGCGGGCCTTCTGACCCTTGTGACCAGAACCGGATGTCTTACCGGTACCGGAGCCGATGCCACGGCCAACGCGCTTGCGGTTGCGTGTTGCCCCGTCGTTATCACGAATTTCATTGAGTTTCATATCAGTCTCCCGGGGGCCTTACTGGCTCTCATCAACACGCACAAGATGCGCGACCTTGTTGATCATGCCACGCACGGATGGAGTATCTTCGAGTTCCCGGGTCCGACCGATCTTGTTCAGGCCAAGGCCGATCAGGGTAGCCCGCTGGTCGGCTTTACGACCAATGGGGCTGCCGGTCTGGGTCACTCGCACAGTTGCTTTCGCTGCCATACCACTTCCCTCTAGTTGGCGGCTTCTGCCGCAGTTTCTTCAGCGTCATTGCCGCGGCGGCTGCCGAGGATATCGCTGACACGCTTGCCACGCTTGGCTGCCACGGAACGCGGCGCCTGGATGCGCTGCAGGGCGGCAAAGGTAGCCTTGATCATGTTATGGGGGTTGGATGAGCCAATTGACTTGGAAACAACATCCTGAACACCCAGGGTTTCAAAGACCGCACGCATCGGGCCACCGGCGATGATCCCGGTACCGGCAGGGGCTGACCGCAGGATCACGTGCCCGGCACCGTAGTGACCTTCAACATCGTGATGCAGGGTCCGGCCATCGCGCAGGGGAACCCGGATCATGTTGCGCTTGGCGCTCTCCGTGGCCTTGCGAATGGCTTCCGGAACCTCGCGGGCCTTGCCGGAGCCAAAGCCGACGCGGCCCTTGGCATCACCGACGACCACGAGTGCCGCAAAACCAAACCGGCGACCACCCTTGACCACCTTGGCCACACGGTTAATCCCGACGAGCTTATCGATGAGATCGCTCTCTTCGCGCTGGTTATCTCTATTCTGTCTTTCTTGCCGTGCCATCAGGACCTCCTAGAATTCGAGTCCGGCTTCACGCGCTGCATCTGCAAGCGCCTTTACCCGGCCATGATAGATGTAACCGCCGCGATCAAACACAACGCTGGAAACGCCCTGCTTTGTCGCACGCTCGGCGACCAGTTTGCCAACAGCACTGGCTGCCTCGATATTGCCCCCAGATTTGCCGCGCAGATCCTTTTCCAGCGTTGATGCTGAAGCGATCGTAACGCCGCGCTTGTCATCGATGATCTGGGCATAGATGTTCTTGCCCGAACGATGAACCGAAAGCCGCGGACGGCCGCCGGAAACCCTGGAAAGGGCTGCACGGTTGCGGCTGCGACGGCGGGAGAAGAGTTGGTTTGTCGTAAGCATGGGGGCCTCTACTTCTTCTTGCCTTCTTTACGCAGTATCTGTTCGTCCTGGTAACGAACGCCCTTGCCCTTATAGGGTTCCGGCGGACGCTTGCCACGAACTTCGGCGGCGAACTGACCCAGCAGCTGCTTGTCATGGCTGCTGAGGTTGATCTGCGTGTTGTTTTCAACCGAACACTTGATCGCGGACGGCACATCCATTTCAACAGGATGGCTGTAACCAAGGTTCAGCACGAGTTTGGTACCCTGCATCTGGGCCCGGTAACCAACACCGTGAATGGTCAGGTTCTTGGAGAAACCGGTCGAAACGCCGGTCACCATGTTGCTGACCAGAGCCCGGGTTGTCCCCCAGAGCGAACGGCCTTTCTGGCTTTCCTGAAGCGGCTTAACGGTAGCCTCACCATCAGCGATGGTCAGCTCAACCATCGGCGGCAGGGCCATCGACAGCTCGCCGTTCTTGCCCTTGGCTGAGACAATGCCTTCAGCCAGGTTAAGATCGACACCTTCAGGGATCTGGATACTGCTTCCACCTACGCGTGACATCTGCGGCTCCCCTTAGAATACGTGGCAGAGAATTTCTCCGCCAACCTTGGCTTCACGGGCTTCAAGATCAGACATGACACCACGCGGGGTTGAAAGGATGGCAATCCCGAGACCGTTATAGACCCGTGTCAGGTCTTTGATCTTGGAATAAACACGGCGGCCAGGGCGGGATACCCGCTGGATTTCGGAGATCACCGGCAGGCCATCATGGTATTTCAGCTGGATTTCCAGCTCATAGATACCCGGGCGCTTTTCGATGCTGCTGAAATCGCGGATATAGCCTTCACGCTTCAGGACTTCCAGCACATTGCTGCGGAAGCGCGAGGCCGGGCTTGTGACAATATCCTTGCGGGCGCTCTGGCCGTTCCGGATACGGGTCAGCATATCACCAAGAGGATCACTCATAGTCATCTTATACTCTCCTCTCTTTTACCAGCTAGACTTAACAATACCGGGAACCTGCCCGAAGGAGGCGAGATCACGCAGGGCGATCCTCGACATCCCCAGTTTGCGGTAGTAACCGCGGGGGCGACCGGTGACCTGGCAGCGATTCCGCAGACGGGTCTTCGCCCCGTTGCGCGGCATCTGAGCCAGTTTCAGGTTGGCTTCAAAGCGTTCTTCGATCGGCTTCGACCTGTCCATAACGATGGCTTTCAGGCGGGCGCGACGGGCGGCATTGCTGTCGACCCTCTTCTGACGCTTGAGATTCTTATCAATAGCACTTTTCTTGGCCATTCTTCTGTCCTCGCCTTAGCTCGTGAACGGGAACTGGAAGTTACGCAGCAGTTCGCGCGCTTCTTCGTCAGTCTTGGCGGTGGTCACCACGATGATGTCCATACCGCGGATACTATCAACCTTGTCGTAATCGACTTCCTGGAAGACGATCTGCTCTTTCAGGCCCATGGAATAGTTGCCACGGCCGTCGAAGCTCTTGGGGTTGAGACCACGGAAATCACGGACACGGGGCAGCGCGACATTGACGAGCCGGTCCATGAATTCGTACATGCGCTCACGGCGCAGCGTGACTTTACAGCCCACCGGCATCCCTTCGCGCAGTTTGAAGGAGGCAACAGCCTTCTTCGCCCTGGTGATTACCGGCTTTTGACCTGTGATGGCGGAAAGTTCCTGGGCAGCGCTATCCACTTTCTTGGAATCGCGAACACCTTCACCAACACCCATGTTGATGACGATCTTTTCCACCTTCGGCACTTCCATGATGTTCTTGTATTGGAACTTTTCCATCATAGCCGGTCGAACAGCCGTCGTATAATGATCTTCCAGACGCGTTTTCATCTCAGCTTTCCTTACTCGTTAACCGATGGCCTTGCCGGAGGCACGGGCAATACGGGTTTTGACACCATCCTTGATCTCGTAGCCGACACGGGTCGCCTTGCCGCTATCGGGATCGATATGGGCCACGTTCGAAATATGAAGCGGGGCTTCTTTCTTTTCGATGCCACCGGGGCCTGTCTGTGAAGCACGGACATGCTTGGTGACCATGTTGACGCCCTGAACGAGGACGCGGTTTTCCGCACGGATGACCTCGATCACCTCACCGGATTTACCCTTATCGCGACCGGTCGTCACAACAACCTTGTCGCCCTTTTTGATTTTGAACTTCTGGGCCATTACAACACCTCCGGTGCCAGCGAAATGATCTTCATGAAGCGGCGGGCGCGCAGCTCACGCGTGACCGGGCCGAAGATACGGGTGCCGATAGGCTCATTCGAGTTGTTGATCAGCACAGCCGCATTGCGGTCAAAGCGGATGACGGTACCGTCAGGACGCTTGATCTCGCTGGCGGTGCGAACGATCACGGCACGATGCACATCACCCTTCTTGACGCGACCGCGCGGGATCGCTTCCTTGATCGAAACAACGATAATATCGCCGACAGCGGCAACCTTGCGGCCGCTGCCACCGAGGACCTTGATGCACTGGACACGGCGGGCGCCGGAGTTGTCCGCAACATCAAGATTTGTCTGCATCTGAATCATGATATCTTCCCCGCTACCCTACTTGGCCCCGGCGACGTCAGCGTCGTCATAGATGACCGTGAATGTCTTTGATTTCGAGATCGGCGGGCATTCCTGGATCCGCACGGAGTCACCAACCTTGAAGCGGTTTTCAGCATCATGGGCAGAGAACTTCTTCGATTTCGAAATGAACTTCTTGTACAGCGGATGCATAATCCGGCGTTCAACGCGGACAACAACGGTCTTGTCGGCCTTGTCGCTGATCACCACACCCTGAAGAATACGTTTAGGCATAATCCATTACTCCTTAGGCCGTGGCTGCTGCTTTTTCAGCAAGCACCGTCTTCACCCTTGCGATTTCACGGCGAACAACGCGCATACGAGCCGGGTTTTCGAGTTGCCCCGTTGCACCCTGGAAGCGCAGGTTGTAAGCCTCTTTCTTGAGGTCGATCAGCTGGGTTTTCAGCTCATCGGGCGTTTTTGCACGCAGATCTTGGGCTTTTACCGTAGCCATTGTTCTCTCCTATTCACCCAGCCGTTTAACAACACGGGTATCAAGCGGCAGTTTGGCGGAAGCCAGTTTCAGGGCTTCGGTTGCCAGATCGCCGGTAACGCCATCAATTTCAAACATGATCCGGCCAGGCTTGACCTTGGCCACCCAGTATTCCGGGTTACCCTTACCTTTACCCATACGGACTTCAGCAGGCTTGCTCGAGACAGGCACATCCGGGAAAATCCGGATCCAGACTCGGCCGGCACGACGCAGGTGACGGGTAATGGCACGACGGGCAGCTTCGATCTGGCGTGCAGTCACACGCGCAGGGGTCGTCGCCTTCAGGCCATAGGCACCGAAATTCAACTGCGTTCCACCCTTGGCATTGCCATGGATCCGGCCTTTATGCGCCTTGCGGAACTTGGTGCGTTTTGGTTGCAGCATGATCCAGCCTCCTCAATCAAGAAGCGTTTCTGGGCGCCGACTGTGGCTGCTGCTCAGCCAGGCGCTTATCTTGTGCCATCGGGTCATGGGCCATCACTTCACCCTTGAAGACCCAGACTTTGACGCCACAGGCCCCATACGTGGTATGGGCAGTGGCTTCACCGTAATCGACTTCGGCGCGCAGGGTGTGCAGCGGCACACGGCCTTCGCGGTACCATTCGGTCCGGGCGATCTCAGCCCCGCCAAGACGGCCGGCGCAGTTGATCCGGACACCGAGAGCCCCGAGACGCATGGCGGACTGCACCGCGCGCTTCATGGCACGGCGGAAGGCCACCCGGCGTTCCAGCTGCTGGGCGATGGATTCGGCGACCAGTTTGGCGTCGATTTCCGGCTTGCGGATTTCAACGATGTTAAGGCTAACCTCAGACCCGATACGCTTGGTCAGGTCGGCGCGCAGGGCTTCGATATCAGCCCCCTTCTTGCCGATGATCAGGCCGGGGCGACCGGCATAGATCGTGACACGGGCACGGCCAGCAGGACGCTCGATAACAACGCGGGAGATGGCAGCAGCCTTAAGGCGTTCCATCAGATGATCGCGCAGCTCGCGGTCCTTGTGGAGCAGATCAGCATAATTGCGATCAGCATACCAGCGTGAGTCCCAGGTGCGGTTGATGCCGAGCCTCAGCCCGATTGGTTTGATTTTCTGTCCCATCAGGCGTCCTCTTTTTCCGAAACAACAATGGTGAGATGCGAAAACGGCTTCAGGATACGGGCGCCACGGCCACGGGCACGAGCGCGGAAACGCTTCATCACCAGACCCTTACCGACATGGGCTTCGCGTACCACCAGACGATCGACATCCAGCGAATGGTTATTTTCTGCATTGGCGATGGCCGACTGCAGGACCTTCTTCACGTCATTGGCGATACGCCGACGCGAAAAGCTCAAGGTCGAAAGAGCCTTGGCGGCGTCCTGGCCACGGATCAGGCCAGCAACCTCGTTCAGCTTCTGGGGGCTGACCCGAAGGTTACGGAGAACGGCGCGGGCTTCGTTATCCGCCAGTGAGCGCTGTCGTGCTTGCTTACCCATGATAACCCCTATCGCTTCGATTTCTTGTCGGCAGCGTGACCGTAATAGGTGCGGGTCGGTGCGAATTCACCAAACTTGTGCCCGACCATATCCTCGGTGACGGATACCGGAATGAACTTGTTGCCGTTGTGGACGCCAAATGTCAGCCCGACAAACTGCGGCATGATGGTCGACCGGCGAGACCAGATCTTGATCACATCATTACGGCCGCTTTCATGGGCAGCATCGGCTTTCTTGAGCAGATAGCCATCAACGAACGGGCCTTTCCAAACTGAACGTGCCATGGTCCCTATCCCTTACGACTTGCGACGGCGCACAATCAGGCGATCCGTCTTCTTGTTGTTGCGTGTCCGCTTGCCCTTTGTCGGCTTGCCCCACGGGGTCACCGGATGGCGACCACCGGAGGTCTTGCCTTCACCACCACCATGGGGGTGATCAATCGGGTTCATGGCAACACCACGAACCGACGGACGACGGCCAAGCCAGCGGCTGCGGCCGGCCTTGCCCAGTTTGATGTTCTGCTGGTCTGAATTGGACACGGCACCAATGGTGGCCATGCATTCCGAACGAACCATGCGAACTTCACCGGAAGCAAGGCGAAGAATGGAATAGGACTGGTCACGGCCGATCAGCTGAACGTAAGTCCCTGCGGAACGGGCCAGCTGGCCGCCCTTGCCCTGCTTCAGTTCAACATTGTGAACGATCGTGCCCACCGGAATGGAAGACAGCGGCAGGGCATTGCCAGGCTTGATATCAGCCTTGGCTGAGGAAATGACCTTGTCACCAGCACCAAGACGCTGCGGCGCCAGAATGTAGGACTGCTCACCATCGGCATAGGTAATCAGGGCAATGAAAGCAGTCCGGTTCGGATCATATTCGATCCGCTCAACCGTGGCTTCCATGTCCATCTTGCGACGCTTGAAATCAACCAGGCGATACCGACGCTTGTGGCCGCCACCCTTCTGCCAGGCAGTGATA
The DNA here is from genome assembly GCA_049889655.1 of Puniceispirillales bacterium (SeqCode). Lineage (GTDB taxonomy): Bacteria > Pseudomonadota > Alphaproteobacteria > Puniceispirillales > UBA1172 > UBA1172. The sequence goes on along the minus strand of JBMHCY010000006.1, from coordinate 2,180 downwards.
TGACCGGAATTGTTGCGGCCACCGGATTTGGTCAGGCCTTCGGTCAGCGACTTGACCGGCTTGCCCTTGTGCAGAGCGGAACGGTCAACGGTAACGAGGCCGCGCTGGCCGGGTGAGGTCGGGTTATACTTTTTCAGTGCCATAACCTTATACTCCCTGCATCAGATCAAGGCTCTGACCTTCGGCCAGAGTGACGATGGCTTTTTTCTGATCGATACGGCGACCGAGATGACCCCGGAAACGCTTCGTCTTACCCTTGAGGATCGACGTGTTCACCGCTTCGACCTTGACCTTGTAAAGCAGTTCGACAGCCGCCTTGATCTCAGGCTTGGTGGCCTGCATCGGAACGACGAAACCGATCTGGTTTGCTTCAGCCAGCATGGTCGACTTTTCTGTGATGATCGGGCGCAGGATGGTGTCATACGCCTTTTCCTGGGACATCACGATATCCTGTTTTTTGCGCGGACGGATGCTCATTTCAGCCGCTCCTCAAGATGGGCCGCGCTGTCCTTGGTCAGAACCAGCACATCACGGCGCAGAATGTCATAAACATTGATCCCCTGCTGCGGCAGAACATCGATATTCGGAATATTGCTGGCAGCACGCTGGAAATTGGCATCCAGCTCATCACCGCCAATGATCAGGGCGTTTTCAAGACCCAGCTTGCTGAGCTTGCCCTTAAGGGCTGCCGTCTTGCCATTGGCCTTGAGTGCATCAACGATCATCAGCTTGCCGTCGCGGGCTTTGCTCGACAGCGCTGAACGCAGGCCGAGAGCACGGACCTTTTTCTGCAGGCTGTGGCCGTGATCACGAACAACCGGACCATGGACAACACCACCGCCACGGAAAATGTTGGTCGCGCCGGAACCGTGACGGGCACGGCCGGTGCCTTTCTGGCGATACATCTTGGCGCCAGTCTTGCTGATCTCGGAGCGCAGCTGGACCTTGTGGGTACCGGCACGGCGCTTGGCCAGCTGCCAGTTGACGACGCGTGCCATAATATCAGGGCGCGGGTCGATCCCGAAGACGCTGTCAGCAAGGGTGATATCCCCGGCTGCTTTGTTTTCAAGCGTTTTGACTGAAACCTTCATCGTCATTCGCCTTTCTTTTCGTCATCATCGGCAGCAGCTTCCTCAGCCTGTGCCTCTTCAGCCGGGGCCTCTTCAGCCGGGGCGTCCTCAGCGGGGGCTTCCTCTGCAGGGGCCTCAGCGGCAGGAGCCTCATCAGCAGCAGCTTCTTCAGCCGGTGCCTCGGCAGCGGCTTCTTCAGCAGCAGCAGCGGCTTCAGCAGCAGCAGCCTCTTCAGCAGCGGCAGCTTCAGCGGCCAGAGCATCCTCAAGCAGGCCAGCCGGGAACGGCGCTTCATCCGGGCGGGCGGCCTTGATGGCGTCGCTCACCAGAACATAACCGCCCTTGGAGCCGGGGATCGCACCGCGGATCAGGATCAGCCCTTCATGGGCGTCAGTGGACACAACCTCAAGGTTCTGGGTGGTGACACGGGCATCACCCATGTGACCGGCCATCTTCTTGCCCTTGAAAACCTTGCCCGGGTCCTGGTTCTGACCGGTCGAACCGTGGGAGCGGTGCGAGATCGACACACCGTGAGAAGCCCGCAGCCCCCCGAAGTTATGCCGCTTCATGGCACCGGCAAAACCCTTACCCTGGGAAATGCCGACCACATCAACTTTCTGGCCGGAAACAAAATGGTTGGCCCCGATGGTGGCCCCGATATCGAGAACCGCATCATCGGATACGCGGAATTCCGCAACCTTGGCCTTGGCTTCAACACCGGCCTTGGCAAACTGACCACGCAGGGATTTGCTGACATTCTTCACCTTGCGCGTGCCGACACCGACCTGAACGGCTGTGTAGCCATCCTTTTCGGCATTCCGCACGGAAGTGACCTGGCAGTTTTCCATCTGCAATACGGTAACGGGGACATGGGCACCATCAGCGGCGAACACCCGTGTCATCCCGATCTTTTTAGCAATAACGCCGCAACGCATGGTGCTGACCTTCCCTTAGAGTTTGATCTCGACATCAACACCGGCGGCGAGATCGAGCTTCATCAGCGCGTCCACCGTCTGGGGAGTCGGATCGATAATGTCCAGCAGACGCTTGTGCGTCCGCATTTCAAACTGTTCACGGCTCTTCTTGTCGATATGCGGTGACCGCAATACC
>JBMHCY010000005.1:0-24610 GCA_049889655.1 Puniceispirillales bacterium (SeqCode) | reverse complement strand
CCGAGCACCGCATCAATATAGAGCCCGGCCGCCATGAACGCCGCGATATTGCCGATCACCACCAGTACAGGCAGGCTCAGCACAAGGCCGATCAGGGCAGGGGCCACCACATAGCGGGCCGGGGCAATCCCCATGACCGTCAGCGCGTCGATCTCACCATTGAGTTGCATGGAGCCGACCCGGCTTGTCAGTTGTGAGCCTGATCGCCCGGCCACGAGTATGCCTGTGATCAGTGGTGCGAATTCACGCGGAATGGAAATCGCCAGCCCGAAGGTGACTTGTGTTTCCGCCCCGAAGACGGCCAGTGTATGGATCCCCTGGATCGAGAGCATGACGCCGATTGTTGCCGCCATCAGCGCAACCACCGGTACGGCTCGAACCCCGGCATTGATAATCTCTTCAGCGATCAGATGCAGGCGTACCGGCTGGTTGACACGCTTGCCCCTCAGCACAAGGAACAGGCTGTCGGCGATGAGCAGGCTGGCATACCCCACAGCAGAGATCATCGCGATGGTCGATCGACCGGTTTGGCTAATCCAGATAGCGGGTTGAAAAGTCACGTTTAACCCATTCAAAATACGAACAAGTTTTTATATGCCATATTTGAAGGATGAAGGCCAGAATAGTTGCAGAATTAATAAACTCGACTATGCTGGGACAACGCTATCTGGGTGGGTTAAGGGCGATGAATTCAGGTTTTTCCGGGAAAGGGATTTTCTTCGGCAACATCAAGGGTGGTGTCGGCAAAAGCACGCTCTGCATTTATATTTTCGAGATGCTGCGCAAACTCCGTCCCGATCTCGATATGCTGATGCTGGATACCGACCCCCAGGCATCGTCGTCGATGACCCTGCAGCAGATTGTCCCGAAACACATGCTCCGTTTCATGCCTATGGGGGATCGCTATGACGGGGCCATCACCGCCATGCTTGACGGGGTGATCAAATCGCATCTTGTCAATGATAACACCGTTGCGCTGATTGATTCAGCTGCGGGCAAAATCGGCAATGTCTGGCAGGTTGCGTTGCTCTGCAACACGATCATCGTGCCGACGTCGCTGTCATTCACCGATATCAGGCCAACCCTTGATTTCATCCGGGAATTGGACGGTTATAAGGAAAACTACAACACCAAAACCCCGCATATTATCGTTGTCCCAAACCGGGCTTCACCCAACCAGAAGGATTATTCGGCCCTGACCGATGCGGCGCAGAACCTCAATCTGGTGGTTGCCCCACCGGTTTCAGATTATTCGGTTGTCCGACATTCATCTCATAATTTCAAGGGTTTGGCGGATATCGAAGGCACCAAGTTTTATGACCAGATCGAAAATCTCACCCATTTCATCATCAGCCATGTGCTAAGCGGCAAGCTGGACGAGATTTTCGACGCCTGAGGGGTTATTCCGCCGCTGAGGCTTCATCGGCCATCTGACGGGCAATCCAGTGGTGGAAACGCCAGGTCGGCGGTTCCATGATCGGTGAGAACTTGCCACCATCGTAATCCGGCGCAAACCGGCCTTCATACATTCCTTCGACAACGCCGATATCCTCAACGAAGACTTCATGCCAGAGTGCCGCCTGCGTTTCCCGCATGGCAGCGCATTCCGGACCGATCGCGCGTTCGTTGGCGTAATAGATTTCAATGTTTTCGGTCAGCCCGTCATGGCCATGGGGCTCAATGATGATGCTGTAGGCATGGTCGCGGTGAACCCCGAAAAGCACATTCGGAAACAGCGCAATGTACTCGGCGGCAGTATTCCACTTTTCCGGCAGGTCACTGAAATCACCGAGCCCTTTGCCGCTTTCATCGCGGGGCGGGCTGTAGACAAGAGTCCCCTGACCGGCAAAGTTTGTCTCGCCGACAATGTGATAGTGATCCTCAATCCGCGAATAACTGTTCAGATCAGGATGGACGAACGGCAGATGATAGGATTCGCAATAGTTGTCGACGGCCAGTTTCCAGTTGCTCTTGAGCTCGAGGCTGAAGCGCGAATCTTCACCACCGTGAAACAGCGGCCGGTCAAAATCACGCCAGCGGTCGATCAGCTCGGCATTGACCATCTCGAACGGTTCGGCATTGCCGTTGATATTGACAAAAACGACATCGCGCCACACATGGCTGGGAACTTCGAGCAGCCCCATTACAGTCGGGTCGATGGCCTCATGGGTATGGATATCCGGGCCGCCGACATGGGGTGTCGATTTGAGCGCGCCGTCGAGATCATAGGCCCAGGCATGATAGGGGCAGGTGATTGGTCCCTTGAGTTTGCCCGGCTCTTCAACAAGTTTCATGCCGCGGTGACGGCAAACATTCTGGAATACCTTGATCTCGCCGGTCTTGTTGCGCACGACAAGCAGCGGGATACCAAGAAAATCAATCGGCTTCACATGGCCCGGTTCAGGGACGAGAGCCCCGTTTGTCAGCCCGGCCCAATGATCGAAGAAAACGCGCTTGCGCTCCCTATCGGTCAGCTCATCATTGATGTAGAGTTGGCTGGGAAGCCCGCGGGCTTCTTCAATCGGCTTTAAGACGTGATCAAGACTGACCATGGCAACCTCCGAAGGGTATTTTCTGAAACATGACCAGTTTTGATCCCAAACGCAATCATCTTTCACTGGGTCGGCAATTATTTTCACGGGTTAAGCCGGCGTATTTTCCTGAAACGGTCATCCGCTATCGCAACACCGCCTGGGCGGACAGGATCGGGCTTGCGGCCTGTGCCCGGGATGATGCTGCATGGATCAGCCGTTTTGCCCGTTTCGCACCTTTTGAAGGGTCGCTGAAAGCACCCCTGGCACTGGCGTATCATGGCCATCAATTCGGTGTCTACAACCCCGATATCGGTGATGGTCGCGGCTTTCTCTATGCCCAGATGCGTGATCCGGTCGATGGCCGCTTGCTGGATTTCGGCACCAAGGGATCGGGGCTCACACCGTTTTCGCGCACCGCCGATGGCCGCCTCACCCTGAAAGGCGCGGTGCGGGAGATTCTGGCAACGGAAATGCTTGATGCCCTCGGCGTCAATACATCCAAGACCTTTTCCGTGATCGAGACCGGCGAGAGCCTGCAACGCCATGATGAGCCGTCTCCGACACGGTCGGCGGTGCTTGTCCGTCTCAATCACGGCCATATCCGTATCGGCAGTTTCCAGCGTCTTGTCTTCCAGGGGGAGGCTGAGGCACTGGAGCGGTTGCTGCGCTATGCCGTCGCCACCTATTACGGCGAGGTGCTTGACCCTGATGCGCCATTTGAAACCCTTGCCGCGGCATTTGTCGGGGTTGTCGCTGAACGGCTGGCCGATCTGGCTGCATCATGGATGGCGGCGGGGTTCGTCCATGGTGTGCTCAATACTGATAATTTCAATATCACCGGCGAGAGTTTTGATTACGGTCCCTGGCGGTTTCTGCCACGGCTCGACCCGGGTTTCACCGCTGCCTATTTCGATCATCAGGCGCGTTATGCCTATGGCCGTCAGCCGGAAGCCAGTTTCTGGGCGGCCTGCAGGCTTGCTGACGGTTTCGTGGATAGGGTGGGGCTTGAGCCTCTGCAGCAGGCTGTTGGCCGCTTTCAGACACGCATTAATGATGCCATGGTGGGGGCGTTTTGCCGACGGCTGGGGATTGATCCAGACTGGCCGGAAAGCCCTGGGATGGTTGAAAACCTGCTCAAGGCCCTGCGTGGCAGTGATATCGGTTTTGAGCCTGTTTTCTTTGATTGGTTCGGCGGTGCGGCCAGCGCCAAGAGAGCGGCTGAGGGCCCCCGGGGCACCCTTTACAAAAGCCGGGCTTTTACAGAAGTGGCTGATCTGCTGGCCAATGCCCCTGCTGCCGATGGGGTCCGCCCCGATCATCCCTATTTTGACCGTGATGACCCCCTCACCATGCTTATCGAGAGGGTGGAGGCAATCTGGGAGCCGATTGCCGGTGCCGATGACTGGTCACGGCTTTCGGAAACGCTTGATGATATTCACGCCATGTCTGATGCCTACAGGTTGCGCAGCCATCCGCCCGGGGCCCTGATCAACAGTCTCGATCAGCGCACCTGATCAACCGACAGGCCGCGATTGGTGACCGTCCGCAGGACAAAATTGGATTCCATGCTCTGGACATGGGGCAGGGCGGCGAGGTGGTTGCTGTGGATAACGCCGAAGTCGGTCACATCACGGGCGGCGATGCGAAGAATGTAATCCTTCGCCCCGGCCATCAGAAAACAGGCGAGCAGATTGGGAATCTGCACCACGGCCTCTTCGAATTCGCCCAGAATCACCGCGGATTGTCCGGTGAGGGTGATCTGCACCAGGATTGTCACACCGTAATCGATCTTTTCAGCATCGATCGCCGCGTGATAACCCGAGATCACGCCCTGCTGTTCGAGAAGATTGACACGCCGCAGACAGGCGGAGGGGGAAAGCCCCACCTGGGCCGCCAGTTCGACATTGGTCTGGCGGGCGTTTTCCTGAAGCGCGGTGATGATGGCCCGATCGGCCCGATCAAGTTGCATGATTATCCGCCCTTTTTCCTGATATTCGAATAAATATCGATGTTTTGTCTTAAAAACGCAATATCATTCGAATAACTATCAATACACGTGTGTAAAAAACAACCACCTTGCGCGGGTTTACGATTATAGTCTTGTCTTGAACTTCAGAAACGGGAGAGTCTGAGATGAAAATTGGTGTGCCAACCGAAATCAAAAACCGTGAATACCGTGTCGGTCTTGTGCCGGAATCCGTATCGGAACTGACAGCACGCGGCCATTCTGTTCTTGTTCAGGCCGGGGCCGGGGCCGGGATCGGCAGCAGCGATGATGATTACCGTGCTGTCGGTGCTGAAATCGCGCCCGATGCCAAGACGGTCTTTGCTGACAGCGAGATGATCGTCAAGGTCAAGGAACCGCAAAAGGTCGAGTGGGAGCAGCTGCGCGAGGACCATATTCTGTTCACCTATCTGCATCTGGCCCCCGATCCTGCACAGACCATCGGGCTGATGGAAAGCGGCTGTACCGCTATTGCCTATGAAACCGTTACCGATTCCCAGGGTGGCCTGCCGCTGCTGGCCCCGATGAGCGAGGTTGCCGGGCGTCTTTCCATCCTTGAAGGTGGTTATTTCCTTAAAAGGACAGCTGGCGGCCGCGGCCTGCTGCTTTCCGGTGTGCCGGGTACTGATCCGGCCAATATCGTCATTATCGGTGGTGGTGTTGTCGGCACGAATGCCGCCAAACTGGCTGTCGGGCTGGGCGCGAATGTTACGATTCTCGACCGTTCCGTGCCGCGTCTGCGCTATCTTGACGATGTGTTTGAAGGCCGCCTCACGACAAAGTATTCCACCGGCAAGGCGATTGAGGATGCCCTGCGGACTGCCGATCTGGTGATCGGTGCCGTGCTCATCCCCGGGGCTGCTGCACCGCGGCTTGTCCGCCGTGAGCATCTTTCCACCATGCGCCCCGGCGCGGTGCTCTGTGATGTCGCGATCGATCAGGGCGGCTGCTTCGAGACCTCGAAGGCGACCACCCATGAAGACCCTGTTTATGATGTTGACGGGATCACTCATTACTGTGTGGCCAATATGCCGGGGTCGGTGCCGTTGACCTCATCGCACGCGCTCAACAACGTGACTCTGCCGTTCACCCTGGCGCTTGCCGATAAGGGTGTGAAGGCTCTCGATGATGATCCGCATCTGATGAACGGGCTCAATGTCCGCGGTGGCAAGATCACCCATCCGGCGGTGATCGAAGCCCTTGGCGAGAAGCCGAAGCTTTCGGCCTGAGCCGGGCATTTTTTTACCTTTTTGCCAGTAGGGGCTTGACGACAAGCCCTTGCTGGTGAATAAAGACGCTTCCACGCGCATTCGCGTGGTTTCTGTTTAGGGGCCATAGCTCAGCTGGGAGAGCGCCTGCTTTGCAAGCAGGAGGTCGTCGGTTCGATCCCGTCTGGCTCCACCAACAGAACGTTATTGATGGAGAGACGGCAATGGCTGTTCCAAAGAGAAAAACAACACCTTCGAAGCGCGGTATGCGCCGGGCCCATGATGCTATCAAGGCCGATGCCTATGTCGAAGACAAGACAACCGGCGAGCTGCATCGCCCGCACCACATGGACCTGAAAACCGGGATGTATCGCGGCCGTCAGGTCCTGAAAGTCAAGGAACGGATCTGATCCGTTCCTTCCGGCCCTCACTGCAAATCTCGAGAGGGCTATCCCCGTTGTCCTGACAGGAGGCCGTCTTGGCAGACAAGCCGAAAGTCACACCTAATCCGATCTTCACTATTGGTGATGTCGTCAAGCATCGTCACTTCGCTTTCCGCGGGGTGATTTTTGATGTTGACCCTGAGTTCGCCAATACCGAGGAATGGTACGAATCAATCCCCGCCGAAATCAGGCCGTCGCGGGAACAGCCGTTCTATCATCTCTTTGCCGAGAATGAAGACAGCTACTACACCGCCTATGTCAGCCAGCAGAATCTGATGCCGGATGGCGAAGCCGGGCCCGTCGATCATCCGGAATTGCTTGATATGTTCGAGGAATTCGACGGTGACCGCTATCAGCCGCGGCGCGACACCATCAACTGATCTTTCTCGAAAAACCGTTCACGATAAAGTGATTTCCCCATGCCAGGGGCCTTTGCCATGATGGCATTGGTACCTTACGCATAGTACCAGCCCCGTTGCCCCCCAACAGGCAGCGGGGTTCTCATTTTCTGCTGCCATTGCTGCTGTTTTGCCATCGCCCCGACCGGAGTGAAGTGGCTGATATATTGCGATTAATTCTCAAAATCATGTGCAAAGATAACACTTGAAAATTGTTTGGAATGGTTCCATATAAAGCAGTAGGACCACTTTGGTCCTCTATGGAATGTCGCGTGCGCCTTTTTGGGTCAACCGCGCGCTGAAAGGAAACACTGCCGTGATCAGGCTGAACCGGATGACCGACTACGCTGTCGTGGTGTTGGGTATGCTCAACATCAATGGCCGCCGTCATGGGGTCAGCCCGATGTCAGCCTCCGAGATTGCCAGCCGCACCGGGATCAGTCAGCCGGCCACGGCCAAGATCATGAAATTGCTGGCCCAGGCCGGGCTGGTGGAGGCCACCCGCGGCAAGGATGGCGGGTACGCGCTGGCCCGTGATGGGGGCAGCATCTCGATTGCCGAGATTATTGAGGCACTGGAAGGCCCGATTGCGCTGACCGCCTGTGTTGAGGGGGCGAGTGATCCCTGTGCCTCGCGGCATCACTGTTTCATTTCCGGCAACTGGCAGAAAGTCAATGCCGCCATTTCCGGGGCTCTCCACGATGTCACGCTGGCAGAACTGGTTGACCCTGATCATATGTTTGAACCGCTCGATGCGACGCCATCGGCTGATAATCTTAATCTTAAAGGAGTGCTTTGAGCCATGTCGGCAACTGTAGAAACAATCCGTCAGGTCGAAGAAGCCACCGGCAATTACAAATACGGTTTTGTCACGGATATTGAGGTGGATAAGGCCCCGAAAGGGCTCAATGAAGATACCATCCGCCTGATTTCGGCCAAGAAGGAAGAACCGGAATGGATGCTGGAATGGCGGCTCAAAGCCTATCGCCATTGGCTCACCATGGAAGACCCGGACTGGGCAAAACTGAATTATCCGCCGATCGATTATCAGGATATCCATTACTACGCCGCCCCGAAAAAGGCTGACGGTCCGAAAAGCCTTGATGAGGTTGATCCCGAATTGCTGCGGACCTATGAGAAACTGGGCATCCCCCTGAAAGAACAGGAAATGCTGGCGGGTGTTGCTGTCGATGCCGTGTTTGATTCGGTCTCTGTCGCCACCACCTTCCGTGATAAACTGGCGGAGGCCGGGGTGATCTTCTGCCCGATTTCTGAGGCTATCCGGGATTATCCGGATCTCATCAAGCAATATATCGGGTCTGTTGTGCCGCAGGGTGACAACTATTTCTCGGCGCTCAATTCCGCTGTCTTCACCGACGGGTCGTTCGTCTATATTCCCAAAGGCGTGCGCTGCCCGATGGAATTGTCGACCTATTTCCGCATCAACGAGAAAAACACCGGCCAGTTTGAGCGGACCCTGATTATTGCCGATGAAGGCAGTTATGTTTCCTATCTTGAAGGCTGTACCGCCCCCCAGCGTGATGATAACCAGCTGCACGCGGCGGTGGTCGAACTGGTGGCCATGACCGATGCTGAGATCAAGTATTCCACCGTCCAGAACTGGTATCCCGGTGATGAGAACGGCAAGGGCGGCATCTATAATTTTGTGACCAAGCGCGGGGCATGCCGCGGTGACCGGTCGAAAATCTCCTGGACGCAGGTTGAAACCGGCTCGGCGATCACCTGGAAATATCCGTCCTGCATCCTGCAGGGGGCTGATTCCATCGGTGAGTTCTATTCTGTTGCTGTCACCAACAACGCCCAGCAGGCCGATACCGGCACGAAGATGATCCATATCGGTCCCCGGACGAAATCCACCATCATCGCCAAGGGCATTGCCGCTGGCAAATCGGACAGCACCTATCGGGGGCTCGTGCGGATGATGCCCGGGGCGGAAGACGGCCGCAATTTCACCCAGTGTGACAGTTTGTTGATCGGCGATAAATGCGGGGCCCACACCGTGCCCTATATCGTCTCGCGCAATCCCAGCGCCCGGATCGAACATGAAGCCACAACCTCACGGATTTCAGAGGATCAGCTGTTCTACTGCCTGTCGCGGGGAATGCCCGAAGAAGAGGCTGTCTCGCTGATCGTCAACGGCTTCTGCAAGGAAGTGATGAAGGAACTGCCCATGGAATTCGCCGTCGAGGCGCAAAAACTCATCGGCATTTCACTTGAAGGCAGCGTCGGCTAGGCCTGCCTTAACGAATTGAATGGATACAGGAAAAAACAATGCCATTGCTTGAAATCAAAGACCTCCACGCCTCGATCGGGGATACGCCGATCATCAAGGGGATCAGCCTGACGATTGATCGCGGCGAAGTGCACGCGATCATGGGGCCCAACGGTTCCGGGAAAAGCACGCTTTCCTATGTGCTGGCTGGCCGTGACGGGTATGAGATCACCAGCGGTGACGTGCTGCTGGACGGTGTCTCAATCCTTGAGATGGAAGCCGATGAACGCGCCCGTGCCGGGATGTTCCTGGCGTTCCAGTATCCCGTTGAGTTGCCTGGTGTCGGCGGCATGAGTTTCCTGCGCGGGGCGGTGAATGCCCGCCGCATCGAAAACGGCGAGGATGAGATCGATAATCTTGAGTTTGTCAAAATGGTGCGCGGCAAGGCGGCAAGCCTCGGGATCAAGGATGATATGCTCAAAAGGGCGGTCAATGTCGGCTTCTCCGGCGGTGAGAAGAAGCGTTATGAAATTCTCCAGATGGCGCTGCTTGAACCTGCTCTGGCGATCCTTGATGAGACTGATTCCGGCCTGGATGTGGATGCGCTCAAGATCGTTTCCGAAGGGGTGAATGCGCTCCGTGGTGGTGAAAACGGGATGCTGGTGATCACCCACTATCAGCGTCTGCTTGACCACATTATTCCTGATTATGTGCATATTCTTGCAGGTGGTAAAATCTTGAAGTCTGGTGACAAAAGCCTTGCGCTTGAAGTTGAAAAAACTGGTTATTCCAGTTTCGTTGACGCTGCTTGAATTGAGGTGATCGATGTCTGTCGACCTGACACTGGATGATCTTCGTGCCGCCGCCGCCGCTCGCTTCGCCGAGGCAGGCTGGCCGACGCCGCGCCATGAAGCCTGGAAGTTCACCAACCTTTCCCGACTCCGCGACCGTGATTTCGTGTCGGCGGCCGCTGCGGGCACGGCTTATGCGGCGGGGCTGCCGCAGGGGCGGCGGCTGGTTTTTGAAAACGGCTTCCTTAACCCTGATCTTTCGACCGATCTGCCTGATGGCGTGGTCATGGTTGCCCTTGCCGATGATCCGGCAGGGGTGCAATTGCTGACTGATGACAAGCTTTCCGGTCATCCTGTGGCGGATAAGACAATTGCTGAACTCGGCAGCGGCATCAGCCTGAAAGTGACCGGGGCTGTCGCGGAACCGCTTTATCTTGTTTTTGCCAATAGCGGCGATGATACCGCGGCGCATCCGGTGATTGTGCTTGATCTCGCCAAAGGCGCCGCCCTGACGCTTCTGGAACAGCATAACGGTGCCGGCAAAGGGCTGTCGATGCCAGTGATGGCCTGCCGTCTCGGTGATGTGGCCAGCCTTGATCACGGCCGTATCCAGACCGAAGACGATGACCGGACGCATCTCGGCCAGGCTGTCTTTCAGCTGGGTGAAAAGTCCCGCTATCATGCGGTTTCCGTCCAGACAGGGGCGGTGCTTTCGCGGGTTGAAAACCACCTTGATCTGGCCGGAGATGACGCTGATGTCATGATGACAACGCTTTATCTCGCCCGCCGTGATCAGGTCATGGATGTCACCACCCATGTCAATCACGACAGCCCGTCCTGCACGTCGATGCAGGTGGTGCGCGGCGTGCTCGACGATACCGCACGCGGGGTCTTTCAGGGCAAGGTCAAGGTGGCCCCTGATGCCCAGAAAACCGATGGCAACCAGATGAGCCGGGCATTGCTGCTGTCGCGCAAATGTGAAGCTGATGCCAAGCCGGAACTGGAGATCTATGCTGATGATGTGGCCTGTTCCCATGGCGCAACGGTGGGGGAGATCGACGATACACATCTCTTTTATCTGATGAGCCGGGGGATCACCGCCGAAGTGGCCCGCCAGATGCTGATTGAGGCGTTTCTGGAAGATGCCCTTGCCGGTGTTGAGGGCGAAGCGTTGCATAACTTTGCCCTGCCGCCGGTCAAGGCCTGGCTCAGCCGCATGAAAGAGGCTCAATGATGCCGTTCGATCTCGATCACATCCGCAGCCAGTTCCCGATCCTCAACCGGGAGGTACACGGTCAGAAACTGACGTTTCTTGACAGTGCCGCTTCGGCGCAGAAGCCGCGTCAGGTCCTGGATGCGATGAACCATGTTCACGAAACGCATTACGCCAATGTCCATCGCGGCTTGCATATGCTTTCTGAGGAATCGACTGACGCCTATGAGGCTGTTCGCGGCAAGGTGGCAGGGCTGATTAACGCCCCGTCGTCTGATGAAGTTGTCTTCACGTCTGGGGCCACCATGGCACTGAACCTGATTGCCCAGTCCTGGGGCCGGGCGTTCCTTGAAGAGGGGGATGAAATTCTCATCTCGGTGGCTGATCACCACGCCAATATCGTGCCCTGGCAGATGATCGCTGCGGAAAAGGGGGCAAAAGTCGTCGCGTCTCCGGTGAATGATGATGGCAGTGTGTCGCTTGATGCGATCACGGCGATGATCACCGAGCGGACGAAGATTGTCTCGCTGCCGCACGTCTCCAATGTGCTGGGAACAGTTTTCCCGGTGCAGGCTGTCGCCCGTGCCGCCCATGAAGCCGGGGCGATCATGGTGGTCGATGGCTGCCAGGGGGTCGTGCATATGCCTGTTGACGTGCAGGAACTCGGCTGTGATTTCTATGTCTTCTCCGGGCATAAACTCTATGGTCCAAGCGGGATTGGTGTGCTCTGGGGCAAGATGGATATTCTGGCCGTCATGCCGCCCTTCCTCGGCGGTGGTGATATGATCGACCGGGTGACGATTGAGGTTTCCACCTATGCCGACCCGCCACAGCGGTTTGAGGCCGGGACACCGCCAATTGTCGAAGTTATCGGCCTTGGGGCGGCGATCGATTTCGTTCAGGAGATCGGCATGGATAATATCCGCGATCATGAACAGGATCTGCTTTCCTATGCCCATCAACGGCTTTCGGCGGTCAAGGGCTTGCAGATCATCGGCACAGCCGCAGGCAAATCGGGGGTTGTCTCTTTCACCATGGATTGCGCCCACGCCCATGACATTTCAACGATCGTCGACCGCAAGGGGGTGGCGATCCGGGCCGGGCATCATTGCGCCCAGCCGCTGATGGATCATTTCGGCCTGTCCTCAACAGCCCGGGCCAGTGTTGGGATCTACACCCGCCGTGAGGATTTTGACACGCTTGTCGACAGCCTCGAAACCGTTCGCAGGATTTTCGCATGACCGACCCCCGCGATCAGAACCCGTCAGCACACCCGCTGGGGCTTGATCATTTCATGCCCTATCAGGCGGAGGCGACCCCCGAAGGCTATCGGGCCACGGCGGGGGCGGCGATCGATGGCGGCAGCAAGGCTGATCTCGTGGCGGTTGTCGATGCGCTCAAGACTGTCCATGACCCTGAAATTCCTGTGAATATTTACGATCTTGGCCTGATCTACGATATTGACCTCAAAGACAATGCCGATATCCATATCACCATGTCGCTGACAGCCCCGGGCTGCCCGGTGGCGGGTGAGATGCCCGGCCAGGTGGCCGAGGCTGTTGCCGCGGTGGCAGGTGTCGGGCTCGTTCATGTCGATCTTGTCTGGGAGCCGGGCTGGACCAAAGACCGGATGAGCGAGGATGCCAAACTCGCCCTTGATATGATATGGTAGGCGATGATGTTTGATCCGAACAAGCCCATCCTGACCCTGACCGACCGTGCCGCTTCGCATATCCGTGCGCTGGTGGACAAGGGCGGTGATGGTGTGATCGGTATCCGTGTCGGCATCAAAACAGCCGGGTGTTCGGGGATGAAATACGATGTCGAATACGCCCATGACAAGAAGCCCTTTGAAGATACGATCACCGAAAAAGGGGTGACCGTCGTTGTTGATCCGGCGGCGGTGATGTTCCTTGTTGGTGCGGAAATGGATTGGCAGGAAGACAAGTTTTCTGCCGGTTTTGTCTTCTCCAACCCCAATGAAACGGCCCGCTGCGGGTGTGGCGAAAGCTTTTCCGTTTCCTGAACACACGATTGATCCGGAGCCTTCATGGCACAAAAGACTGTTGAACAGGAAAACGATGCTGTCCGCATCGGGCTGGGCCCGGCGCTGGCGAAACTGGCATCGAATGTGCTGCCTGACGGTGATATCGCCATTATCCGGCGGATTCTCATTGCCGCCGGACTGATTGCCCTGGCCAGGCTCGGTGTCGTTTTGACTCCGCTGGCTTATGGCTGGGCTGTCGATCATGTCTCGGGGGGAGAGGGCTCTTTTGATATCACAGTGATGTGGTGGCTGCTCGGCGGTTATGCGCTTGCCCGGGTCAGCCAGCAGATTTTCGATGAAGCCAGTGAGTTTGTCTTTGCCCGCGTGGCCCAGCGGGCTGTGCACCGGGCTGCACTCTCAACCTTCAACTACCTCCATTCGCTGAGCCTCCGGTTCCACCTTGACCGCCAGACAGGCGGCCTGACCCGGGCGATCGAACGCGGGGCCAAGGGCATGGAATTCCTGCTCACCTTTGCTGTGCTCGAGGTCGTGCCGCTGGTCATCGAATTGATCCTGGTGGCGACAATCATGTGGTCAATCTTCGGTTTCTGGTATGCTGCGGTGACCTTCGTCACCGTGCTGGTTTACGCTGCCTATACCCTGATGCTGACCGAATGGCGGATGAAATTCCGCCGCCGTATGAACAAGACTGATGAAGAAGCGGCCACCCGTGCTGTCGATTCCCTGCTGAATTACGAAACAGTCAAATATTTCAATGCGGAAGATTACGAAGCTGATCGTTATTCGAGGGCATTGACCCGCTATGAAAACGCTGCTGTGCGGTCCCGGACCTCGTTGTCGGTGGTCAATGTCGGGCAGGGGCTGATCATTGCCGTGGGGCTGTTTCTGGTGATGGGGATGGCCGGCCAGGATATCCATTCCGGGGCCTTTACCATCGGCAGTTTCGTCGTGGTGAATACGTATCTGATCCAGCTTTATCTGCCGCTCAATTTCCTCGGCTATATCTACCGTGAAATCAGGCAGTCGCTGGCGGATATGGAACGGATGTTCTCGCTGCTTGAAGAAAAGCGCGATATCGTTGATGCCGAAGGAGCCAAGCCTTTGCAGGTCAATGGCGGCAGCATCCGGTTCAAGAACGTATCCTTTGCCTATGGTGTCAGGCAGATCCTCCATCATGTTGATTTCACCGTCAAGGCCGGGCAGCGTGTGGCGATTGTCGGGCCCAGCGGTGCCGGTAAATCGACCATTCTGCGGCTGCTGTTCCGGTTCTATGACCCTGATAAAGGCGAGATCAGCATTGATGGCCAGCCGATCCACCAGGTTGAGCAATCGAGCGTCAGGGCGGCGATTGCCGTTGTCCCGCAGGATACAGTCCTGTTCAATTCGACGATTGCCAGCAATATCGCCTATGGCCGCCCCAAGGCCAGGCGTCAAGAGATCAGGGAAGCCGCCAAAATGGCATCACTTGATACATTTATCGAAGCGCTTCCTGATGGCTACAACACCCGTGTCGGTGAAAGGGGGCTGAAGCTTTCCGGTGGCGAAAAGCAACGGGTGGCAATCGCCCGGGCTATTTTGAAAAACCCGTCGATCTTCTTCTTTGATGAGGCCACCTCCGCTCTCGATAGCCGCACGGAAAAGGCCATTCAGCGTTCGCTCAACACCATCTCGAAGGGGCGGACGACGCTTGTGATTGCCCACCGGCTTTCCACCGTTGTCGATTGCGATGAGATCATCGTGCTCAGTGACGGTGCGGTGATCGAACGGGGGACACACAGCCAGCTGCTGAAACTGAAGGGCACCTATAAGGCCATGTGGGACCGCCAGCAGGCCGGGGATTTCGCCGATACCTGATCACACCGGCATCATTTAAGGCTTGCCCGGCATCAGTGCCTCAGGCGATACTGCGGTATCATTAATTGCTTCTGGTGTTTCATGTCAGATGAATTGCTGCAATGGCTTGAGGAACAGTCCATAACTGAAGTTGAATGCCTGGTCAGTGATATGGCCGGGATCCCCCGTGGCAAGATTGTCCCTGTCAACAAATTCAAAGCTGCCTTGCGTGAGCATACCCTGCGGCTGCCCGAATATGTCTTTGGCCAGCTCGTCACTGGCGAGTATATGGATAGCGAGGTCCTGCAGGAAACCGGGGCCGATATCAATCTTGTTCCGGATGCCAGCTGCTTCTGGCTCGTACCGTGGTATAAGGAACCGACAGCACAGATCATCCATGATGCGGTCTATCACGATGGCAAGGTTGTTGATCTCGCCCCGCGGCAGGTGCTGAAGAACGTCATCGCCTGCTTCGATACGCTGGGGCTGAAACCGATGATCGCCCCGGAACTGGAATTCTTCCTTGTCCGCCGCGAACTTGAGGCCAACACGCCGCTGTCGCCGCCGGTGGGGCGTTCCGGGCGGGCGGAACTGGCACGGCAGGCCTTCGGTATCGATGCGGTCAATGAATTCGATCCTCTGTTTGAGGATATCTATGATTACTGCGATGTGCAGCAGCTGGATGTCGACACCCTCAGCCATGAGGCCGGGGCGGCACAGATGGAGATCAACTTCAATCACGGTGATGCCCTGATGCTGGCAGACCAGGCCTTTCTGTTCAAGCGGACAGTCCGGCAGGCGGCGCTTGATCACGATGTCCACGCTACGTTCATGGCCAAGCCGATGCAGAACCAGCCCGGCAGTGCCATGCATATCCATATCTCGGTTATCGACAAGGAAACCGGCCACAATGTCTTTTCCGATGAAGACGGCGAGCCCACCGATATCTTCAACAACGCGATCGGCGGGATGCAGAAATACCTGCCGGCGGCGATGCCGTTGATGGCCCCTTATGTTAATTCCTACCGGCGGCTGCTTTCCGGTGAGGATTCGCCGACCAATCTGGCCTGGGGGGTCGATAACCGGACGGTGGGGCTGCGGGTGCCGCAATCCCGGCCGATGAACAGGCGCATCGAAAACCGCATTCCCGGGGCCGATGCCAACCCCTACCTGGCCATCGCCGCCACCCTTGCGGCTGTCTATCTGGGGATTACCCAGGAAATCCGGGCCAAGCGCGAGCAGACCAAATCGCTGCATGACCTGACAACCATCCCGCGGAACCTCGATGTCGCCCTCGATAATCTGATGAAGGCCACCGATCTCCATCCCGTTCTGGGTGAACGCTTTGTCCGCATTTTTGATGAGATCAAGCGTGCCGAAAGTGATGCCTATATCCAGGTCATCAGCCCGTGGGAAAGGGAATATCTGCTGCTCAATGTCTGATCAAGATCAATGGCTCGAAACCCGAGGGGTGACGATCCGCTACCGTCTTCACGCTGCCGAAAAGCCACGGGGCAGGGTGTTGATCCTGCCGGGATTTACCGAGTTCATCGAAAAGCATGAAGACACCGCGCAGCATTTTGCCGCCATGGGTCTTGATAGTCTCGTGCTGGATTGGCCGGGGCAGGGGCGATCAACCCGCCTGACCTCCTATTCACCGCATCTGATCCATAGTGACAGTTTCGGGCTGCATCTCAATTGCCTGAAGGCCGTGGCGGCCACGGCCGGGTTCACCGCCGCAGGCCCGTTGCCGCTGTTTCTCTTTGGTCATTCGATGGGCGGGCATCTGGCCATGCGGTTTGCTGCAGAGATCGCCCCGGATGCTGCCGGGGTGATGATCACCGCCCCGATGATCCTGCCGCCGGTGGTCCCGGCCCGGGCTGTGCTGATGCTGGCACGGATATTCTGTAGCCTCGGTTTTGGCCGTTATCCGGCCCTGTTCAAGAGCCCCAAGCCCCGCGATGATGTATTCTTTCCCGATAACAGCCTGACCCGTGATCCGGAAGGTTATGCTGTGCAGCCCGGCTGGTGGGCCCGGGATGAACGCCTGTTCGGCTATGGGGCAAGTTTTGGCTGGGTCGCGGCGGCTTACGCCTCCTGCCTTGCCACCACCGCCAATCACCGCTGGATGAGCCGTTTCGCGCTGCCGCTTTCCGCCCATATCGCGGGGGATGAGCGGATCGTCCATGACCCGACAACCCGGGCGATGCTGCCGCTTGTGCCTGGGATTGATCTGCACGATTACCCTTCAGCGCGGCATGAGCTGCTGCTCGAGTTGCCCGCAGTGAGGGCGCTGATGTGGCAAAGGCTGGCGGCGTTTGTCGAGGCGCGCCTTGGCTAGAGCACAAACTGCTCTTTCATCGCTTTTTCCTCGAGACCATGGCCGGGATCAGACAGGATGGTAAGGGAAATATCCTCATCCTGTTTAATAGCAACTGTCTCTACATGACTGATTCTAAACGAATCCGCTGTCGCACTTACAGGCCGCCAATCAGCGTTGAGGATGTTGAATTCCACCCGTGAATATTTCGGCAGCAACGCCCCGCGCCAGCGCCGCGGCCGGAACGGTGAGATCGGTGTCAGGGCCAGCACTTCACTGCCGAGGGGGATGATCGGGCCGTGGGCGGAAAAATTATAGGCCGTGCTGCCAGCAGGGGTTGCCAGCATGACACCATCACAGACCAGCTCATCAAGCCGGGTGACCCCATCAACACGGATCTGCACCCGAGCTGCCTGATGGCTTTCGCGCAGCAGTGAAACTTCGTTGATCCCGTGGGCCGTGGTTGTCTTGCCGCTGCTGTCGGTCGCCTGCATTTCCAGGGGATGGATGATGGTGGCCTCGGCAGCCTCAATGCGCTCGATCAGGCCGTCGGGGCTGTAGTCATTCATCAGAAACCCGACCGTCCCGCAATTCATGCCAAACACCGGGGTACCGTTTTCGAAAGTTGATTTGAGGGCCTGCAACATGACACCGTCACCGCCGAGGGCGATAACATGGTCGCAGTTATCCGCGTCCGCCTGACCGTATCGGGCGATCATCTCCTGGCAGCGTGCCTTGGCATCCGGCTGTGCTGAAGCGATAAAGTGCAGTTTCATCAACCTGTCTCCGTTTGCCGCGATATATCACAGTTATCCCGCTATTGCCATCCTGCCGGCTGCTGCCCTAATCTTGAGATAACGCAAACGATCACCATATTTCCAGAATGGATGATAACATGAAACTCCCGCCGGTCATGCCGAACCCCGATGCTGAGGGGCTGACCGCCACCATCGACGGCATTGACGAAACCGGTACCGCCATCAGTGTTCCTGTTGTTGTGGAAAAGCCGATGACGATCTTCCTCAACCGTCAGGAAATCGTCACCGCCATGACGCTGGGCGACTGGGTCGATTGCCTGGCAGTGGGTTTTCTGCGCAATCAGGGGATGCTCCAGGATGATGATGTCATCACCGGGATTGATATCGATGACGATCTCGGGGTGATCGTTGTCCGCACCGAACGCGAGACGGATTACGAGGCGAAACTGCAACAGAAGGTCCGCACCAGCGGTTGCGCCCAGGGCACTGTTTTCGGCGATATGATGGAACGTTTTGACGATATTTCGCTCAACCCCGATGCACGGATCCATACAGGCGGGCTGATGCGGCTGACAAAAGCGATCAACACCGCCCCGAGCCTCTATCTTTCTGCCGGGGCGATCCATGGCTGTGTGCTGGCCTCCGGTGATCAGCCACTTGTCTATATGGAAGATGTCGGGCGTCACAATGCCGTTGACAAGATCGCCGGCTGGATGTTCCTCAACGGCGTTAAGGGCCATGACAAGATTTTTTATACCACCGGGCGGCTGACCAGCGAGATGGTCATCAAGACCGTGCAGATGGAAATCCCCATTCTTGTATCACGTTCCGGTTTTACCGAAAGCGGCGTAGACCTTGCCCGACAGGCCGGACTCACCCTGATCGGCCGGGCCCGGGGCAGGCGGTTCACCGCCCTGTCCGGGATCGAACGCATCATCCATGATGCAGCACCGGAAGATGGCGATGATGTCGATATGCTCTCACGCCAGCGTCGCCAGCAGGACCGGCCCCGATGATCACCCGTGACAGTATTCTGGGCGTTGTCCTTGCCGGCGGGCAGGGGCGGCGGATGGGCGGCGGTGTCAGCAAGCCGCTTGTTCCGCTTGGTCAGAGGGTGCTGATGGATCATGTGCTCGATCGGGCGACCCCGCAATGTCACCGGATGATCATCAATGCCAATGGGGACAGCCGCGGCTATGACCGTTTCGGTCTGCCGATTGTGCCTGATAATCTCACAGGTTTTCCGGGGCCGTTGGCTGGCGTCCTGGCGGCACTCGACTGGGCCTCGCAGCACGCCCCGCAATGCCATCATGTCATGAGTTTTGCCGGTGATGCTCCGTTTTTGCCGCGTGATCTGGTCGCCCGGCTGGCCGAGGCTGTCAATAACGGGGCCGATATGGCCCGGGCCCGGTCCTTTGGCCAGCGGCATCCGGTCTTCTGTCTCTGGCCGGTGTCGATCCGGGCTGAATTGCGCGACCAGCTCGTCAATCACGATGTCCGCAAGATTGATCGCTTTACTGCCGCCTGGTCGGTCGATGAGATTGACTTTGACGGCATTCCAGACCCGTTCTTCAACGTCAACACCCCGGAAGACAGGGCCGAGGCTGAGCGCTTTCTCAACGGCTCGGGATAGCCCGAAGGCTTTGCAATCTGCGGCCAAAAGGCGTAAAACCCTGCTTAACCTTGATTGAGGATGATGATGAGCGCGGAAAACCCCATTGATGCCGCCCGCCTTATGGGCACGATCTATCAGGATGCCATTGGCCGTTTTATGGGCCAGCTGGATGATGATTTCAGCCATGCTGTCGATCTGCTGATGACGGCAACAGGCCATGTCGTGGTCTGCGGTATGGGCAAATCAGGGCTGTTCGGCCGTAAGATTTCTTCCACCTTTGCCTCCACCGGCACCCCATCAATCTTTCTGCACCCGGCGGAGGCGATCCACGGTGATCTCGGCAAGGTGCGTGCCTGTGATGTGGTGATCATGATCTCCAATTCCGGTGAGACCGAAGAGATCGTCCGTCTGCTGCCATCGTTGAAGAGGCTGGATGCTCGAATTATCGCCATGACAGGGGACAAGGGTTCGACGCTGGCCAGCCATGCGGATACGGTGCTTGATATCGCCGTTGACCGCGAGGCCTGCCCGCTTAATCTCGCGCCCACCACCTCGGGGCTGATGACGCTGGTGACAGGTGATGCGCTGGCCATTGCGCTCATGGAAAAGCGTGGCTTCAAACCTGAGGATTTCGCCGCCACCCATCCTGGCGGGGCTCTTGGCAAGCGGCTGCTTTCCACAGTTTCTGATTATATGATCCGTGAAAACCTGCCCTTCGTTTCGCCGGATAACACCATGCAGGATGTCATCGTGACAATGACGAAAGGCCGTCTCGGGATCGCGCTTGTGGGAACGCCTGACAGGCTCGAAGGCATCATCACCGATGGTGATCTGCGGCGCGGCCTCCTGGAAAAAACAGATCTTCGGTCGGCCACCGCCACCGAATTGATGACGAAAGGGGCGCTCACCGTCGCCCCTGATACCAATATGGGCGAAGCGGAAAAACGTATGCAGGAAGCCCGGGTCCAGTGCCTTGTGGTGGTGGAGCATGGTACCGTTGTCGGCGTTGTCCAGATTTTCTGACCGATGAAACTCAGTGATTTTGATTATCCCCTGCCGCCGGAGGTGATCGCCTCCGAACCGGCGTCACCGCGAACCGCTGCACGGCTGCTTGATATGCGCGGTGGCACTCTCTGTGACCGGATTGTGGCTGATCTGCCATCCTGCCTTGAAGCGGGTGATCTGATGATCGTCAATGATACCCGGGTGCTGCCCGCCCGGCTCACTGGCCGTCGCGGGGAAGCCCGGATCGAAGTGACGCTGCATCGCCGGATCGATGACCGGCACTGGCGGTGCTTTGCCCGCCCTGCCAAGAAACTTCGTCTCGGCGATATGATCGATTTTGGCGAAGGCCTTGAGGCCGAGGTGGATCTGATCGGTGAGGAGGGGGAGCGCGGGCTTGCCTTCAGTCATGGCGGCGAGGCGTTCGAAACGTTGCTGCAAAAGGTCGGGGTGATGCCGCTGCCGCCCTATATTCCCCGGCCTGATGGTGTCCGTGACGATGACGCCGATCACTATCAGACGATGTTTGCCCGCGAAACAGGGGCTGTAGCCGCGCCCACTGCCGGGCTGCATTTCACCCCGGAACTCATCGACGCGATCAAGGCCCGGGGGGTGACGATGGCCCCGGTGACACTGCATGTCGGGGCGGGAACCTTTCTGCCTGTTAAGGCCGATGACCCCCGTGACCACCGGATGCACACTGAATGGGGTTCGATCAGCCCGGAAACCGCAACGCTCATCACCGAAACCCGGGCGGCCGGGGGGCGGGTGATCGCTGTCGGCACAACGTCACTGCGAATCCTCGAAGCCTGCTGGCGTGATCACGGTGAGATCAGGCCCTATGCGGCGGAAACCGATCTCTATATTCTGCCCGGGTTTGAATTCGGGGTTGTGGATGTGCTGATGACCAATTTTCATCTGCCGAAATCGACCTTGCTGATGCTGGTCTCGGCATTTGCCGGAAAGCCGCTGATCGACCGGGCCTATGCCCATGCGATCGATCAGGGCTACCGGTTCTTTTCCTACGGAGACGCCTGCCTGATGGAGCGGATGCAATGACAGCCTTTTCCTTTTCCCTGAAAGCCACCGATGGCCGGGCCCGGCGTGGCCAGGTGGTGACAGCCCATGGCATCATCGAAACCCCGGTCTTCATGCCTGTCGGGACAGCAGCCACAGTCAAGGCGATGACCGTTGATGATGTCCGTGCCACCGGGGCGATGATCATTCTGGCGAATACCTATCATTTGATGCTGCGGCCGGGGCCGGAACGGGTTGAACGGCTGGGCGGTGTCCGCCACATGATGGGCTGGGATGGCCCGCTGCTTACTGATTCCGGCGGCTTCCAGGTGATGTCGCTGGGTGAATTGCGGAAGATCAGCGAAGACGGGGTTGTTTTCAAATCGCATCTCGACGGCAGCCGCCACGAGCTGACCCCGGAACGCTCCACCGATATCCAGCGGATGCTCGACGCCACGATCACCATGGCTTTTGATGAATGCACCCCGTTTCCGGCAGATGAAAAGACTGCCGCGGAATCGATGCGGCTGTCGATGCGCTGGGCAAAACGCTGCCGTGACGCTTTCACCCCGCGTGAGGGCTATGGCCAGTTCGGCATCGTTCAGGGGTCGGTCTATCCGGAATTGCGTGCTGAAAGTGTCGATGCGCTGCATGAGATCGGCTTTGAAGGCTATGCCGTCGGCGGCCTTGCCGTGGGCGAAGGCCAGCAGGCGATGTTCGAAACCCTCGATGCCACCACCCCGCTGATGCAGGATAACAAGCCGCGCTATCTGATGGGGGTTGGCAAGCCCGATGATATCGTTGGCGGCATCAAGCGCGGGATTGATATGTTCGATTGCGTGCTGCCCACGCGATCCGGCCGCACCGGCCAGGGATTCACCCGCCGGGGCCCGGTCAATATCAAAAACGCGCGCCATGCCGAAGACACGCGCCCGCTTGATGAAGGCTGTTCCTGCCCTGCCTGCACGCGCTATAGCCGGGCCTATCTGCATCACCTCTTTAAGGCTGATGAAGTGCTGGGGCTGATGCTGCTGAGCCGCCATAACATTCAGTATTATCAGGACCTGACCAGGGCTGCCCGTGAGGCCATCGAAGCCGGGCAGTTTGAGGCCTTTGAGGCTGATTTCAGGGCCGGGCAGGCGTGCGGTGATATCGAGCCTCTTTAATTTGCCGCATTTTTGCGTCATCTTCAGGCCATGACCAGTACAACCATCAGGGCCCGGATTCGCGACGATGCCCTCAAGGAAGGGTTTGAGCAGGTGGCTTTTGTCTCGGCGGAGGCTTCCCTCGATCAGGCCCGGCGGCTCGATGCATTCATCGATGCCGGGCATATGGGGCAAATGACCTGGCTGGCCGAAACCCGCGACCGCCGGATCAGCCCCCGGGCCATGTGGCCCGATGCCCGCACCGCGATTGTGCTGGCGATGAATTACGGCCCTGATCATGACCCCATGCAGAACCTTGATCAGCCTGATGCCGCCAATATTTCGGTCTATGCCCGGGGACGCGATTACCACGAGGTGCTCAAGGGCAGGCTCAAGCAGATCGCTGGCCGTATCGCCGCAAGCGAAGGGGTTGAGGTCAAGGTCTTTGTTGATACCGCCCCGCTGATGGAAAAGCCGCTCGCTGCCCGTGCCGGGCTGGGCTGGCAAGGCAAGCATACCAATGTGGTGTCGCGGGAATTCGGCTCATGGCTGTTTCTGGGGGTGATCCTGACCACCGCCGACTGGGCAGAACCGGCGGCTGAGACCGATCATTGCGGGTCCTGCACCGCCTGTCTTGATATCTGCCCCACCAACGCCTTTCCGGAGCCCTACCGGCTTGATGCCCGGCGGTGTATTTCCTACCTGACCATCGAGCACCGGGGGCCGATCCCCCGTGAATTCAGAAAGCCGATGGGCAACCGTGTTTTCGGTTGTGATGACTGCCTTGCCGTCTGCCCCTGGAACCGCTTTGCCCAAACAGCCAATGAGATCAAATTGCAGGCAAAGGATGGCCTCTCGATGCCTGATCTTGAAGAATTGCTGGGGCTCGATGATGCCGGTTTCAGGCAGCGATTTGCCGGAACGCCGGTGCGCCGGGCAGGCCATGAAGGCTTTCTGCGGAACCTTCTCATCGCTGCCGGAAATTCAGGAAATAAAAAGTATATCAGTCAAATAAAGAGTTATCTTCAATCAGAAAATGAAGTGATCAAAGGGGCTGCGATCTGGGCCTTGGGGCAGGTGATGCCCGCCGATGAGATCGCGGCCTTGCGGGATGCGGCTCTTAAAGAAAACCCGTCACCGCTCATCCGGGAGGAATGGGAAAGGGCCGGGCAATAAAAGAGGGGATGGAGCGGCCGACCAGACTCGAACTGGCCCTAAGAGCTTGGAAGGCTCTTGTGCTACCACTACACCACGGCCGCGCAAGAGGGGTTATAGCAGGTTCATCGAACCGGGGAAAGAGGGTGCTGATTATCCTGTTTCCTAAATGGTTAATATAAATATTTGTTTAAACTTTTTTTGAAAATATTATGAGCCTTCGCTGTCAGGGAGAGGGAGCTTAGTGATAGGCACTATTTTCTCATCAACGAAATTCGGCCGCATATTTTCAAGCAGCACCTTGCAGTTGGTATCCTTTTCGTGCCACTGCAACAGCTTGATATCGGTTTTTGTCACCTCATGCGAAAGGAATGCTTCAAAATCGATTTTCACGATTCTGCAAAAAGGAATTATCAAGTTGTGGGGGAGAAGGCTGCGATATTCATATTTTTGATAGTTTGTTAATGGAATTTGAAGTGTGGCAGCCATTTCTTTTTGATTGTAGCCTGTCTGCTCACGCAAAAGGCGCGTTCTCTTGGTGATCATGTAATTGTATTGTGTTGGTGTTAGGCGCATTGCTCTTCTCTCTGTGGTTATGAGCCTTCGCTGTCAGGGAGAGGGAGCTTAGTGATAGGCACTATTTTCCCATCAACGAAGTTCGACCGCATATTTTCAAGAAGTACTTTGCATTCACTGGCTTCTTCGTGCCACTTCAACAATGCAACATCAAGACTCGTTATTTCATTTGAAATAAATTCACGAACATCAATATCAACAACGTCACAAAAAGTTGTCATTAGATATACGGGTAAGATGCTACGGTATTCATAATTCTGATAATTTGACAGTGATACTTGCAACGCATTGGCCATTCGCTTTTGCCTCCAACCCTTCCGCTCACGCAAAAGGCGCGTTCTCTTGGTGATCATGTA
>JBMHCY010000004.1:0-15623 GCA_049889655.1 Puniceispirillales bacterium (SeqCode) | reverse complement strand
TGCAGCAACTGCCACAGCCAGGGCAACTGCATGGCAGCCTGCCCCATCGGGCTCAGCCCGACACGCAGTATTGCCGGGCTCAAGAAGATGAGCCTGCTGGCCATGGTCGGGATAAAACCATGATCGAAGCCCGGCTCTATCTCCTGCAACGCCTGAGCGCGGCCATTATGGCCCCGCTGGTGGTGATCCATCTGCTGACGATTTTCTACGCCATCCGGGGTGGCCTGACGGCTGAAGAAATTCTTGCCCGCACACAAGGCTTTTCGCTCTGGACTGTGTTCTATGCTGTGTTTGTGCTGGCCGTGGCGATCCATGCGCCCCTCGGGCTGCGGAAAATCCTGATCGAATGGGCCCGGCTTGGGCGGCCGATGGCCACAAAACTGGCGGTTGGCCTCGGGGTTGTTGTGCTGCTGCTGGGGATGCGGGCTGTTCTGGCTGTGAGCGGGGGGCTTTAATGAGAACCCTCACGGCTTCACGTCTGTCGGCCAGTTATCTGGCCTTTGTCCTGCACCGGCTGAGCGGTCTTGCGCTGGCTCTTTTTCTGCCGTTGCATTTCCTTGTGCTCGGGCTTGCCATTGAGGGCGAAGCCCGGCTTGATGCGGCCCTCGCCTGGACCGAACAGCCGCTGGTGAAATTCGCCGAATGGGGTCTGGTGGTGCTGTTCAGCCTGCATCTGATGCTCGGCTTGCGGGTGCTGATCCTCGAATGGGGGCCGTGGGCGGGCAGTCTCAGAACCGGCTGGATCGGCGGCGGTGTTCTGATCGCGCTGCTGGCCGGTGGTGTTTTTGTGATGGGGGTACTGTGATGCAGATCGAACGCCATGAGACGGATATCCTGATTATCGGAACCGGCGGGGCCGGGCTGTTTGCGGCGCTCCATGCCAAGCAGGCCAATCCCGATCTCGATATCACCCTGGCGGTGAAGGGATTGGTCGGCAAATGCGGCTGCACGCGGATGGTTCAGGGCGGCTATAACGTTGCGCTCAACCCCGGCGACAGCATCGAACGCCACTTCATGGATACGATTGTTGGCGGCAAATGGCTGCCGCGGCAGGATCTGGCCTGGCGGCTGTGCACCACAGCTGTCGAGAGAATTCAGGAACTCGAAAATGAAATCGGCTGCTTTTTTGACCGCAATCCCGATGGCACGTTGCATCAGAAAGCCTTTGCCGGGCAAAGTTTCGATCGCACTGCTCACAAGGCTGACCTGACGGGGATCGAGATCATCAACCGGCTGATGGAAAAGGTCTGGGCGGCGAAGGTCAACAAACTTGAGGAACACCGGGCGATCAAATTGATTCCAGCCCGCGATGGCTCCGGCCTTGCCGGGGTGATGCTGATTGATATGCGGACGGGGCAGTACCGTTACGTCGCCGCCAAGGCCGTGCTGATGGCCACGGGGGCGGGGCCGACCATGTACCGCTATCATACGCCATCGGGTGACAAGACCTGTGATGGCCTCGCCATGATGCTCGATAGGGGGCTTGGGCTGCGGGATATGGAAATGGTCCAGTTCCACCCCACAGGGCTTCTCGGCGGGCCCGATACCCGGATGACAGGCACGGTGCTTGAGGAAGGCCTGCGCGGGGCCGGGGGGCATCTGCTCAACGGCGATGGTGACCGCTTTATGGCCGGTTATGATCCGGCCGGGGAACGGGCAACCCGTGATATCGTCAGCCGGGGTATCTTTCAGGAAATGCGCGAGGGCCGCACCACCCCCATGGGGGGCGTCTATATCGCCATGGCACATCTCGGCCCGGAAAAGGTGGCGAAAGCCTTTCCCGGGATGGTGAAACGCTGCCGTGACTGCGGCTTTGATCTCGCCGCTGGTCGTGTTGAGGTTGTCCCGACAGCGCATTACATGATGGGCGGTGTCGAATTTGAGGAAGACACGTCAACGGCTATCCCCGGGCTTTATGCTGCCGGGGAAGATTGCGGCGGTGTTCACGGGGCGAACCGGCTTGGCGGCAACGGTGTAGCCAATTCCACGGTCTTTGGCGGCATTGCCGGGGAAAGCATGGCAGCGTTTGTGGGCCACAACCGGCATCACCGCGACCCTGATGAAACAGAAATTGAAAAGGCGGTCAGCGAGGCGGAATACCCGTTCACCCGACCGCGCGGTGATCTGGCCGGGCTGCGTGACAGTCTCGCCGAAACCATGTGGGATGAAGTCGGGATCATGCGTGATGCCGCCGGGATCGCCCGGGGGCTCGATCGTCTTGAGGACATAGACCGTGCCCTGATGGATATTGGCGTATCTGATGACAGCCGTGCCTTCAACCTTACCTGGCATGACTGGCTCAATATGCGGTCACTGGTCACGATCTCGAAGGTGATCGGCATGGCAGCGGCGGCACGGGAAGACAGCCGCGGTGCCCATTTCCGTGAAGATTTCCCTGAGACCGGTGATTTGAAAGCGACCTCCTATACCCGTGTCTCCGGCACCAGCGAGGGGATGGCGCTTAGCATGGAGCCGGTCGCGTTCACCCATGTCAAACCCGGGGAAAGCCTTATTGACGGAGAGGCCGGTGCTCCGGCCCCCAATGCTGCGGAGTAAGCCATGACGATGATCACCACAGATATGGTTGAAGAGGCGGCCTTCACGATCATGCAGAAAGCCGCCATTGATATCCCCGATGATTACCTCACCGGGATCAAGGCGATGGCTGACCAGGAAGAGGGCGATCTCTCGGCCTTCGTGCTCAGGGCGATGCTGGAAAATTATGAAGCCGCCCGTGAAGACCGGCGGCCCATGTGTGCTGATACCGGTCTGCCACGGTATTTTGTCAAGGTTGGTGATAAGGCGCAGCTCGACAGTTTTGTCGGGCTTGACCGGGGGCTGCGGGCAGCCACCGCCCGGGCGACCCATGAAGTCCCCCTCAGGCCGAACCGGGTGCACCCGCTCTGGCGGACCGAGCATAAC
Organism: Puniceispirillales bacterium (SeqCode); assembly: GCA_049889655.1. Classification (GTDB taxonomy): domain Bacteria; phylum Pseudomonadota; class Alphaproteobacteria; order Puniceispirillales; family UBA1172; genus UBA1172. The sequence continues at coordinate 12,701 of JBMHCY010000004.1, read as the reverse complement.
AACAACCTCGGGATCAACGCCCCTGAAGTGGACTGGAGTTTTGAGCCCGATGCCGACTGGATCGATATCACCACCGTGCATAAGGGAGGGCTGTTCGGTACTGATTACCGAATGCTCTTCCCCGGGGATGGCATTGACGGGATCAAACGGTTCCTGCTCGATACGCTGATCGCTTTCGGCAAGCGCGGGCTCGCCTGCCAGCCGGCCATTGTTGGTATCGGCATTGGCGGTTCCAAGGATACCTGTATGCAACTGGGCAAGCAGGCGGCCTGCCTGCGGGTTGTCGGTGACCGCAACCCTGATCCGAAGATCGCCGCGCTCGAAGACGAGCTCAAGGAAATCGGCAACTCGATCGGCATGGGGGCGATGGGGTTTGTTGGCTCCTCAATGGTGGTCGATTGCCATATTGAGGTGGGGTACACCCATACCGGAGGGATGCCGGTCAGCATTCACACATTCTGCCTGTCATCACGGCGGGCGACGGCACGGCTCTATCCCGATGGCCGCATCGAATACCGCACTGACCCTCAATGGTTTACCCCCTATATGCGGCGGGAGGGCATCGCATGACCAAAACAAGTCTCACCACCCACCAGATTGATCTGCCAGCCTCGGCGGAGGCCATCGCCAGCCTGAAACCTGGTGATGTTGTCTATCTCAACGGGGTTGTCTACACCGCCCGCGAAGGTGTCTATGAACGCGTGCTTGGCCAGGGATGGACATTGCCTGTTGATGACCTGGCAATGATCAGCAATGCCAATTTCCATTGCTCCCCCGCCGCGGCCCCGGATGGCGAAGGGGGCTACAGCATTGGCGGCGTGACGGCGACAGCCTCGTTCAGATTCTCAAAATGGATGGCGGACTGGCTTGATGCCACGGGCACGAAGATCGTCATCGGCAAGGGCGGGATGCCGCGGGATGATTACACCCGCATTCTGGCCCCGCGGGGGGCTGTCTACCTGACCACTGTCGGTTATGGAACGGGGGCCTTGCTCGGGCGCGGGGTCAAGGGTGTGCGTGATGTGCACTGGCTTGATGATCTGGGGATTGCCCAGGCAATGTGGATGTTCACGGTTGAAAATTTCGGCCCGTTCATTGTCGACAGCGATGTCGAGGGCCGTTCGCTCTTTGCCGAACAGGGTGACCAGATCAATGCCGGTATCGATGCGCTTTATGATGGCCTGAAACCGCCGGCCCTGCACCGTTATGGTGAAACTGACAACCGTGAAGACGAGCTGATGTAGCCGATGATCGATATCCGGACACTCGAGATTTTCAGGGCGGCGGTCAATCACGGCAGTTTTCAGGCTGCCGCCAAGGAACTCGGTCTTTCGGTCAGCACAGTCAGTGTCCAGATGCGGTTGCTCGAAGATTATTCCGGGCTGCTGCTGTTTGACCGTAAGCGCAAGCCTTCGCCGCTGACAGAATCCGGCCGTGCCTATATCGCCCGCGTTGATGAGGCGATTTCCTCCTGGCACAACCTGCGGGCGGCAAACGCGACGGGTAGCCGAGATGGCCGGGTTCATCTTGGTTCTGTGCATACGGCTCTGTCCGGGCTGCTGCCGCTTGCCCTGCGGAAGATCAAGACGGTTCTGCCGGATGTCACGGTGACGCTCACCCCGGGGCTCAGTCATGATCTTGAAGAACAGCTGGCGGATGGCAGTCTCGATCTGGCGCTTGTCAGCATGGTGGAACCGCTGCCGCGGATGTTCACCTATATTCCCGTGGCAACTGAGGAACTGGTGATGATTGCCGCCGATGAACAACAGGGCAGGACTGTCGCTGAATGCCTCGCCAGCAATCCCTATCTGCGGTTTAACCCGAAAACCCGGGTCGGGATGCTGATCAATCAGGCGTTCATCGAAGAAGGGCTGAAACCGCCCCCGGCAGCTATGGAACTTGATGCCCTGGACGGCGTCGTTTCCATGGTCATGAACGGCCTCGGGGTGTCTGTGATCCCGGTTTCGGGGGCGTTTGCCCTGCCTCAAGGGCTTCGGGTGATCCACTTTGACCATGCCCCGAAACGGACCCTCAGCCTTGTCCATCCGCGTATTGGCCGCGGTGTGGCCCTGGCTGCCACCTTTGCGGAATGTCTGCGCCAGTCTGTGGCGGAAACGGAAAAGACAATCAGCCTGGTCAGTTGACCGGTCATCAGAATGCCGGGGCGGGGCGACCTTCGATCAGGGCGTTGATGACCACCGGGCCACGCGCCCTTGAGGCAGTGTCGAGGGCTTTCATCAGGCTTTCGGGGCTGTCAACAGTGGTGCCTTTCGCCCCCAGACCACGGGCCAGCACATCATAGCGTGTCAGATCATCGAGGCCGCAGCCGATGGTGCGGTCCTCGCCGTATTGCCGTTTCTGGATTTCCACCTCAGCCCCCCAGCGGCGGTCATTGCCGATGATGAAGGTGATGGGCAGTTTCCAGCGGCGGGCAATCTCGATTTCCATGAAATGAAACCCGGCCGTGCCATCGCCGAGAACAGCGATGACGCGGCGACCCGGGTTGGCAAAAGCGGCACCGATGGCCTGGGGGATCGAACCGCCGATGCCGCCTGACATGCCGTTGATATGCATGGTCGCGGTCGGCAGTGCAGCCTGAGCCCATTGGCCGATCTCACCGCCGTCAATGATCAGCAGAGGCGGTTTCGAGAGCCCCTCCACATGGGCGGCGAGGCTGCTGACCATAACCGGTGAGGCAAAACCGCCGGTTTCGGTGAGGGCCTTCGGGCGATCGCTGATCGCTTTTGCAACCTTGTTCCGCCAGACGGAATGCTTGGTGGTAATCGTCTCATTGCAGAGTGTTTCCACCGTCGTCAGCGGGTCTGCCATGCAGCCCCAGACAAGCCGGCCGCTGACAAGGTTGTTGGCATGGGCAATGCTGTCGGCCTCAGCGGCGATCATCATGAATTTCGGGGCGGGGATGGTTTCGATATCGGCAAAGCCAAGGGTGAAATCGATATCCTTGTCGATCAGCAGGATCGTATCGGCAGCCTGCAGAATATCCCGCAGCCGCCCGAGGGTCGGGTCGTTCAGCCCCCGCGGTGACTGCATGGCGATGACGGGGATACCCAGTTTCTCTTCCAGCCGGGCCGTTACGCCAGGGCAGCGGCTTTCGGCGAGGCTTGGACCTGTCAGAATAAGCGGCGTTTGCGCGTCATTAAGATGCGACATGATCGTATGCAGGTCGGCGGTACCCAGTGTCTGCTCTTCCGGGGTGATATCATTGCCCGTGGTGAGGCTGCCGCCATCGGCTTTCAGGGTGTCTTCAGGCAGGGCGATATGGACAGGGCCAGGGCGTCCGGATACCGCCAGTTTGAGAGCCCCGGTGATCTCTTCGGCAAGGCGTTCGGGATTACTGCTCCGCCAGCTGCTTTTTGTCAGCCCTGCGGCAATCCCCGGCTGATCGAGCTCCTGAAAGGCCCGCATCCCGTCTTTGGCGGTTGGGCTGTCACCACTGAGCAGCAGCAGCGGGGTCTGGGATTGCGTCACGGCATAGAGAGGCCCCAGCGCATTGCTAAAACCGGGGGCTGCCGTCACCAAAGCGACGCCGGGTTTGCCGGATGCCCGGGCATAGCCGTCAGCCATGAAAACAGCCCCGGCTTCGTGGCGTGTGTGGATAATCTCAAGTCCGGAGCCGATGCTGGCATCATAAATTGACATGATTTGGTTGCCTGAAAGGCTGAACACCTTGTCAATACCGGCATTGACCAGTGTTTCAATCAGCAGATTGGCAGCACGCATGAAAAACTCCGTATAACGAGTATCAGTTTATACGGATAATGCCCCTCTCAAAAGAGGTCTTTCGTCGCAGATGAGGGAAGTTGCAGGGCAAGAAAGGGGGATAGTCCTTGCCCCGCAAAGCCTCAAATAGGGTTGGCAAAATGAAAATCAAGCGATGCCAAAACAATTTCAGCAGGACAGTCTCACCAGTCGCTCGGCAGCCTTGCTGATCGGCAGTTGAAGCGGCATAGTGGAGGTGTTCTGTTCACCTCTGCCTGGATATACCCATGTCATCATCTCTTTCCATCGGCTGTATCGGTCTCGGGGCCATGGGGCTGCCGATCGCCCGCCATCTCCAACAGGCGGGGACACGGCTGACCCTTTATGCCCGCCGCCCTGAAGCTTATGAGAACGAGCTGAAGCCACTGCTTGAGGCCGGGGCTGAAACAGCAGCCTCTCCCGCCACCCTGGCATCATCGGTCGATGTGATCCTCACCAATATCCATGCCGGGCCTGATATGGTGGATGTCGTCATCGAAAGCCCGGATGCTGTTCTCAGGTCGGCTAAGCCGGGGCTGATCATCCTCGACCATTCTACGATCGACCCGCAGACGGCACAGCGGCTCCATCAGGCAGCACAGGATGCCGGGGTAGAATATATCGATGCCCCTGTCTCCGGCGGGGCGATCGGTGCCGAGGCGGGAACCCTTGTCACCATGATGGGCGGCGATGCCGAGGCGATTGCGACGATCACGCCGGTCATCACCACTTATACCGCTCGGCAGATGCATATGGGGGGCCCGGGTCAGGGTTCGATTGCCAAACTCTGTAACCAGATCGCCCAGGTGATCGCCATTGAAGGCGTCGCGGAATCGCTGGCCTTTGCCAGCCGTCACGGGGCTGATGTGGAAAAAGTCATGGCTGTCATGCTGTCAGGGTTTGCCTCCAGCCGGATGCTTGAATTGCTCGGCCCGAAAATGCAGTCCGGTGATTACACCCCGGGGATGGAATCACGGCTGCTTGACAAGGATGCGGGGATTGCTCTTGCAGCCGCGGATACCCAGGGCCTTGATCTGCCTGCACTGCGTCTTGTGGCTGATCATATCCGTGAAGTTCAGACCCGGGGTTGGCAGAACCGCGATATCGCCATTCTTTTTGAACTGTTCCAAAAATAAATTCATCGCATCCCTTGCCGGGCCAGTTGGCCGTTCCATATTGCTGATTGTATCGATCTATTTACGCTGGTGAATACAGCCCTGCGTGACTGAATATCGAACGTCGGTAACGCGAAAGAGGGACAAAAAAATGTCTAAAGGCAAAGTTAAGTGGTTCAACTCCACAAGAGGCTTTGGTTTCATCGAACCAGATGAAGGCGGTGCTGATGCGTTTGTGCATATCACGGCTGTTCATGATGCCGGTCTCAAGGAATTGATTGAAGGCCAGCACGTTGAATATGAAATGATGCCTGCGAAAACAGGCAAAGAGTGTGCCATGAATATCAGGGTGCTCGAAGACTAATTCTTCGAGGTCTTGGCCTTCTTTCTGTTTTGTATCTCAAAGAGGCTTATCCCGGCAAAGACCAGGATCATGGCCACGAAATGGTACGACCTGAAGGCCTCTCCCAACATCGCAATCGCCATCACCGCAGAGAACACCGGCACAAGGTTGGTGTAGAGCCCGGCTGACCCCGGGCCGATCAGATCAACCCCGCGCATGAAAAACACCTGCGAGAGAAATGATGGCATGATCGCGATATAGAGAATGATCAGCCATCCTTCCCAGCCGGGCATGACGGACCCCCATACCGCATCTTCAATCATCACCAGCGGGATGGTGATGATAAACGCTGCAATTGAGAAATAGCCCATCATCACCATACCGGAAACCGCTGGCCTGTTTTTCAGCCCGATGGCATAGCCAGAATAGAAGAGGCAGGCCAGCAGCATCAGCAGATCACCGTTATTGAAGGTCAGCAGGATCAGTTTTTCAACCGATCCCTGGGTGACGATTGTCATGACTCCGACCAGCGTCAGCATCAGTCCGGCGATCTGAACGAAATTGATCCGTGAGCCGAACAGGAAAAACGACCCGAGCAGGATCATCCCCGGCATGGTTGACTGGATGATCCCGAGATTGACAGCGGTGGTGCTGTGGGCGGCGATATAAAACAGGGCATTGAAAAGGCTCATCCCGAAGCCGCCCATTAGTAATGTCCAGCGCAGCTTGGTTTTCATGATCGGCCAGGCCTTGATCATCTCGCGGCTGTGGGTGGCGAGGATCAGGGCCACGACCAGCCCCCAGCGCAGGAAAATCAGCATCATCGGAGTGACTTCGCCGACAGCAAGCCTGCTGGCGATCGTGTTGCCGCCCCATCCGAGAGTGGCAAGGATCAGCATCAGGGGTGCATTGGCATAGGCACGGGAAAGCAGGGAAGAAACCATGGCTTTACAATAGGGCCTCAGGCCATAACGGCAAGCGAATTCAGAACGCCCCTATCTCAAGGCCTGCGGCAAGGCCAAGACCGAGCGCTGCAGCTTCATCGGGATACTGGTTCTGCCAGTTGCCGTGGAGGATCAGGATCGGTGCCACCAGCCGCCAGCGCAGGCCGGTCATGATGCCTTCGAGGGCGCGCCGGCTGCCGGTACCGTCAAGCCCGGCACGGATATAGATTGCCGCCGGTTTGCCTGCGCTCACCTCAAGCAGGGTGTTGTAGGACCGGTCGAAGAAATCCTTGGTGGCCCCTGCCATATAGCCGATATTTTCGGTTGTGCCGATCAGCACGGCATCAGCGGCGAGTGCATCTTCGGCATCAGCCTCGAACGGGGAACGGATGATCAGCCGCAGCCCTGTTTCAGTTTCAACCGCATGCCGGACAGCATCACGCAGCGATACGGTATTCGGTGACGGGGCATGGGCAATGAAGAGCAGGGTTTTCGTATCCATGCCGTATTCTGGGCGATAGAGGCTGTTTCAGCAACGATTTACGCCCCACCCGCCGGTTTTTTGGCAGGCCAGGGGTGCGATCCCGATTGAAACCCGATCGCCGATGCGGCATAGTCATCGCTATGGCAGACACTCCTTCCTTTACTGCGATCAAGGCGCTTTCCGAGGCGCCTGCACCGGATGGCCATGACATGGCAGCCTGGCTTGCCGATGAGGCACGCACCGAAAAACTCTGTTTCGGGCTTGATGATCTTCATGTCGATTTTTCCCGGCAGACGCTGACTGAAAGCCAGTTTGATGCGCTTATCGATCACGCTATTGCGTCTGATCTCGCCGGGAAGCGGGATGCCATGCTTGATGGCGAGCTGATCAACCGGTCGGAAGACCGGGCCGTGCTTCATGCCCGGTTGCGGGATTCGCAGGCCACCATGGCGATGGAAAACGTTGAAACCATGGCAGCAATGGCCGAACACCTGCTCGCTGCCGGGGTGGAGGATGTGGTCAGCATCGGGATCGGTGGCTCTGCCCTTGGCCCCGAGATGGTTATTGAGGCGCTGTCTCCGTTCCATCAGGGGCCTGAGCTACACTTTGCCAGTACGATCGATCCTTCCGAACTGGGGGATCTGCTGGCCGGGCTCAACCCGGTGACGACAGCCTTCATCGTCATTTCCAAGACCTTCACCACACGCGAAACCTTGGCCAACTGGGCGATGGCCCGGGCCTGGCTTGACCAGGCCGGTGTCGGGATTGAAGGCCGGGTCTGTGCTGTCACCAACGGCATCGATGCTGCCTTGCGACAAGGCTTTGCCCGCGAAACCATCCTGACCATGGATGAAGCGATCGGCGGCCGGTTTTCGCTGTGGTCGGCGGTCGGGCTGGGGATCATGGTGGCTTTCGGCCGTGAGGTTTTCGTCGATATGCTCGCCGGGGCTGAGACGATGGACAGGCATTTCGCCGAGGCTGAGCCCGCCGCGAATATCCCGCTGATCGGCGGTCTGCTGCGCTTCTGGAACTCTGGCCTGCGGCGTCATCCCGGGCTGGCTGTGATCCCTTACGAGAACCGCCTGCGGCGCTTGCCGGCCTGGATGCAGCAGCTGGAGATGGAATCCAACGGCAAGACGCTGGCCATGGATGGCAGCCCCGTCAAGACAGGGACGGCCCCCATCATTTTTGGTGAGAAGGGCAGTTCGGCCGAACACAGTTTTTTCCAGATGCTGCATCAGGGGCCGATGACCATCGGTATTGATCTGCTCGCCGCCCGCCAGCCTCTGGCGGTTGTTTCCGGCCTTGATGAGGCTATCCGTGACCAGCACAAGGCCCTGATTGCCCAGATGATGGCACAGGCCGATGGCTTTTCGATCGGCCGCCCTGATGAAGGGTTTCCAGGCGGCAGGCCGGTGACAGTGATAACCTGGGAGGAGACATCGCCCTTCGCCCTCGGCCGACTGCTGGCCTATTACGAGCACGTCACCGCCGTCAGCGGCTGGCTTTACGGGATCAACAGTTTTGATCAGCCCGGGGTCGAGCTGGGCAAGCACCTAACCAAGGGCTATCTTGACTGGATTGATGATGCCAGCAGCAGCGTGCAGATGCCGTCGACAACCGCCGCCATGCTCGGCCGTTACCGCCCTTCATAAAGCCATCTATCCTGAAAAAAAAACGGTTTCAAAAATGCTTCCGTTCAGGCAATGATTGAAGCCTTGGAATTGGATTTTTCGGGGAGGATGATCAGATGGTCAGCACGGAAGTTTTTATCACCTGCGCTGTGACAGGGTCAGGCGATACGGTGGACAAATCCGACAAGGTTCCTGTGACGCCGGAACAGATCGCCCATGATGCGATTGAGGCTGCCAAGGCCGGTGCAGCCATTGCCCATTGCCATGTCCGTGATCCGGAAACCGGTGCTCCGGCCCGTGATCTTGCGCTCTACCGTGAGGTGGTCGAGCGTATCCGCGAGGCTGACACCGATGTTGTCATCAACCTGACTGCCGGGATGGGCGGCGATATCATCATCGGTGATGCTGAGGCCCCGCTGCCGCTGCATGAAAGTTCGGATATGGTGGGGGCCTCTGTCCGCACCGAACACGTGCGCGAGTTGCTGCCGGAAATCTGTACCCTCGATTGCGGGACGATGAATTTCTCTCACGGTGATTACATCATGGCCAACACGCCGTCGATGCTGCGGGCCATGGCTGGCCAGATGCAGGCTGCCGGTGTTCGCCCGGAAATCGAGGTTTTCGATACCGGCCATCTGGTGCTCGCCAAGCAGCTTGTCAGCGAAGGGCTGATCGATGACCCGGTCATGGTCCAGCTGTGCATGGGGATACCCTATGGGGCACCCGATGATATCAATACCTTCATGTCGATGGTCAATAATATGCCCGAGGACTGGATCTTCAGTGCTTTTTCGATCGGTCGGGGGCAGCTGCCCTATGCTGCGCTGGCGCCGATCGCCGGTGGTAATGTCCGTGTCGGGCTTGAGGACAACATCTATCTGTCCCGCGGCAATCTCGCAACCAATGCCCAGCTTGTTGAACGGGCGGCCACCATCCTTTCGGCCATGAATATCCATATCATGACGCCGGAAGAGGTGCGCGCCAAACTCAAGCTTCAGAAACGCTAGGCAGAAGAGGCGTATCATGCAGGGATTGCAGAAAGCTGCCGCGATTGGCGGCGGTGTTATCGGGGGTGGCTGGATCGCACGGCTGCTGCTTGCCGGGGTCGATGTCGCTGTCTTTGACCCTGATCCGGAAGCCGAACGCAAGATCAATGCGATCATCCAGAATGCCGAACGTGCCATGGCCCGGCTCTGGCAGGGGCAGACCACCGGCAGACGCGGGCAGTTGCATTTTGCCGCCAGCATTGCCGAGGCGGTGGCCGGGGCCGATCTCATCCAGGAATCGACACCTGAACGGATCGAGATCAAGATAAAGGTCATGGCCGAAATCGGTGAAGCGGCAAGCCCCGATGCGATTATCGGGTCCTCGACATCGGGCCTGCTGCCCAGTGAATTTCAGGCCGGCTCCGCCCGCGCCGACCGGATCATGGTGGCGCATCCCTATAATCCGGTCTATCTGCTGCCGGTGGTTGAGATTGTCGGTGGCACGATGACTTCCGATGATGCGATTGCCCGGGCGATGGAACTCTACGCTGCCATCGGCATGAAGCCTGTGCATATCAAAAAGGAAATCGATGCCTTTGTTGGTGACCGTCTGCTGGAATCGATGTGGCGGGAATCGCTCTGGCTGGTCAAGGATGATATTGCCACGGCGGCGGAGATCGATGATATCGTCCGCTACGGGCTGGGGCTGCGCTATGCCCAGATGGGGCAGTTCATGACCTATCGCCTCGGTGGTGGTGAAGCCGGGGTGAGGCATTTTCTCGAACAGTTCGGCCCGTCCCTGCACTGGCCGTGGACGAAACTGATGGATGTGCCGGAATGGAACGATGCCCTGATCTCGAAAATCGCTGACCAGAGCGATGCCCAGGCGGAAGGTCGGTCGATTGCCGAGCTTGAACGCATCCGTGACAATAACCTCGTTGATATCCTGAAAGCCCTTCATCGCAATGACTGGGGGGCCGGGGCACTGTTGACCAACCCTGCCACGGCGGAGACAGCCGATGCTGCCGACCGTCTGCCGGAAGGTGATACGCTGATCACTTTCGATGGCCATGTCGACCATGACTGGACTGATTACAATGGCCATATGACCGAATTCCGCTATCTCGACGTATTCAGCCAGTCGACGGACAAATTGCTGCTATGGATCGGTGGGGGCCCGGCCTATGTCGATACCGGGCATTCCTGGTACACGATCGAAACCCATATTCGGCATCTGGATGAAGTCGCTGCGGGCAAGCCCATCCGGGTGCGGACGCAACTGGTCGATCATGATGAAAAACGGCTGCATCTTTTCCATGAGATGACATCGGTTGAAACCGGATCACTGCTGGCGACGGGCGAGCATATGATGATGCATGTCGATATGGAGGCCGGGCGCAGCAGTGCCATGCCGGAGGCGATGAAAGCACTTGTCGATGAGATTGCCTCGCGCCAGAAAGACTGGCCCAAGCCGGATGCGGCCGGGGCCCGGATCGGGATCAGGCGCAAGGCCTGAAGGAGGGTGAAATGCAATTCGGTCTGACAGAAGAACAGGAAATGATCGTCTCGACAGTACGGTCATTTGTCGAAAAAGAAATTTACCCCCATGAGGATGAGATCGAGAAACTCGGCTATGTGCCGAAGGAAATCGGTGATGAGATCAAGCAGAAGACCCTTGATCTGGGGTTTTATGCTTCGAATTTCCCTGAGGAAGTCGGTGGCGGCGGCCTCAATCACCTGGAATTTGCCCTGCTTGAACGCGAGCTTGGCCGCGGTTCAATGGCCCTGACCCATTTCTTTGGCCGCCCCCAGAATATCCTCATGGCCTGCGAAGGCGAGCAGCGGGAAAAATATCTGTTTCCCGCTATCCGCGGTGATCGCATGGATGCGCTGGCGATGACCGAACCCGATGCCGGTTCCGATGTCAGGGGCATGAAGACGACGGCCCGCAAGGATGGTGATGACTGGATCATCAACGGCACCAAGCATTTCATTTCCGGGGCGGATCACGCTGATTTCTTCATCGTCTTTGTCGCCACTGGTGAAGATGATACACCGAAGGGGCCGAAGAAGCGGATCACCTGTTTCCTCGTTGATCGCGGTCACCCGGGTTTTGAGGTTCTGCCGGGCTATCATTCTCTGTCGCATCGCGGCTATCACAACATGATCCTCAAGTTTGAGGATTGCCGCCTGCCTTCATCGCAGGTGTTGGGTGAGGTCGACGGTGGTTTTGAGGTCATGAACACCTGGCTCTATGCCACCCGGATCACGGTTGCCACCATGTGTGTGGGCCGCGCCCGGCGGGTCTTTGATATGGCGATCCAATACGCGGTTGACCGCAAGCAGTTCGGTCAGCAGATCGGCAAGTTTCAAGGGGTCAGTTTCAAACTGGCTGACATGATCACCGAGATCGATGCAGCAGACTGGCTCACCCTTGCTTCGGCATGGCGGCTCGATGAAGGCCTTGAAGCCAATCGTGAGATCGCCTCGGCCAAGGTCTATGCCAGCGAGATGCTGGCCCGGGTCACCGATGAAGCAATCCAGATCTATGGCGGCATGGGGCTGATGAACGATTTCCCGCTCGAGCGGTTCTGGCGTGATGCCAGGGTTGAACGGATCTGGGACGGGACGTCCGAAATTCAGCGCCACATTATCAGCCGTGATCTGCTGCGGCGGCTTGGTGGCTGATGGTCGCCGCCGGTCTTGATCGGCTGCTGCGCCCCCGGACCATTGCCGTTCTTGGGGGTGGCTGGGCTCAGGCGGTGATCCTGACCTCGCTCGAAATGCAGTTTGACGGGGAGATCTGGCCCGTGCATCCGCGCCATGAAACCGTCGCCGGACTCAAGGCCTATCGTGATATCGATGATCTGCCCGCACCACCGGATGCTGTCTTTGTCGGGGTTAACCGATTTGCGACGATTGAGATTGTTGAGCGCCTTGCCGCCATGGGGGCAGGGGGTGTTGTGGCCTTTGCTTCCGGCTTTGCCGAGGTCGATGACGGGGCGGAATTGCAACAAAATCTGGTCGCCGCTGCCGGTGAAATGCCAGTGCTGGGGCCAAACTGCTATGGCATGATCAACTATCTCGACGGGGCCGTGCTGTGGCCGGATGTCCATGGCGGTGACCGAGTCGATAGTGGTGTTGCGATCATCACCCAGTCGTCCAACCTGTCGATCAACCTGACCATGCAGAAGGGCGGGCTGCCGATTGCCTATATGCTCACCCTCGGCAACCAGGCGATGATCGGGATGGACGGGCTGATCCGGGCTGTTGCCAATGATGACCGGGTGACAGCGATCGGGCTCCATATCGAAGGGATTCGCGATGCCGGGGCCTTTGCCGAGGCGGTGGCCTTTGCCCGGTCACGCGGCAAGCCGGTGGTGGCGGTCAAGGCCGGAGCCAGTGACGCCGCCCGGGCCATGACGATGTCGCATAC
>JBMHCY010000003.1:0-67211 GCA_049889655.1 Puniceispirillales bacterium (SeqCode) | reverse complement strand
GGCATATTTCCTGCCGGGTTATTCTCCATGCCGCCGTCATCTTCGCTTCCGCTGCCCCGCGCCGTGCTGGGCCCCACCAATACCGGCAAGACCTTCTATGCCATGGAACGGATGCTCGGCCATCCGTCGGGGATGATGGGCTTCCCGTTGCGGCTGCTCGCCCGGGAGAATTACGAACGGGCGGTCGAAAAGGTCGGCAAGGCCAAGGTCGCGCTGATCACCGGTGAAGAAAAGATCATCCCCCCGGCGGCCCGCTATTTCCTCTGTACCGTTGAGGCGATGCCGCTGGACCGGCGGGTCGATTTCCTTGCCGTCGATGAAGTCCAGCTGGCGGCTGACCCGGAACGCGGCCATGTCTTCACCGACCGCATCCTCAACGCCCGCGGGCTTGAAGAAACACTGCTGCTGGGGGCGGAAACGATCCGCCGTGTGCTGCAGGCGATGATCCCGGGGATCAGTATCGAAACCCGGGAGAGGTTTTCACGCCTCTCCTGGTCCGGGCAGAAAAAGGTCACGCGGCTGCCGCAGCGGTCGGCGGTGGTGGCGTATTCGATTCCCGAAGTCATCCGCCTCGCCGAGCTGATCCGCGCCCAGCGTGGCGGGACGGCGATTGTCATGGGGGCGCTCAGCCCCCGGGCGCGCAACGCGCAGGTGGAACTCTATCAATCGGGTGATGTGGATTACATGGTCGCCACCGATGCGATCGGCATGGGGCTGAACATGGATATCAACCACGTTGCCCTTGCCGGGGATATCAAGTTCGATGGCCGTCGCCCGCGCCGCCTGACCCCGGCGGAACTCGCCCAGGTGGCAGGGCGCGCCGGCCGCCACACCCGCGACGGCACTTTCGGGATCACCGAAACCTGCGAGATTTTTGAGGATGATGTCATCGAGGCGATAGAGAATCACCGCTTTCCGTTCCTCAGCGGTGTCTTTTATCGCAACAGCAGCCTCGATTATTCCTCCCCCGATGCGCTGGTCAAGAGCATGGAGGCCCGGCCGCCGCTGGCGCTGATGACACGCAAACTCGATGCCGATGACCAGCAGGCACTGGTCAACATGATCGAACGGGATGATGTCCGCGTTCGTGCCCATGGCGAGACACAGGTGAGATTGCTGCACGATGTCTGTCAAATCCCTGATTATCAACGCGAATACAGCGACAGCCACATCCAGTTGCTGGCCCGGATCTATGGCCATCTGGTGGTGGGTGAACGGCTGCCGAAGGATTGGGTTGCCGCGAGTATGCAGCGGCTTGACCGCCCTGATGGCGATATGGATACGCTCATGAACCGGCTGTCGGCGATCCGCACCTGGAGCTATATCAGCCAGCGTCAGGGCTGGCTGGATGATGCGGAAACCTTTCAGGGGCTTGCAAGAACCATCGAGGACAGGGTATCAGATAGTCTCAATCAGGTGCTGACACAGCGATTCGTTGATCGCAGGGCGGCAGTGCTTTCAAAGCGGTTGAAGGAAAATTCGGTATTGATGTCAGTGATCAAGAATGACGGGACAGTTCTCGTAGAAGGTGAAGAGGTCGGCCATCTCGACGGTTTCGTGTTCACCCCGCAGATTTCCGAGAGCGATGAAAAGGGCCCGGTTCTGGCCGCTGCCCGCAAGGCTCTCGGTGATGAAATCAGCCAGCGTGCCCGGGCGATTGTTGCCTCTGCCGATGAAGCCTTCAAGCCGGATCAGAATGGCATGATCCACTGGCGTGAAGCTGTGATCGGGCGGCTGGTGAAGGGGGATCATCTCTATCAGCCCCGGGCCGAGGTGCGCGCCAGTGATCTGCTGGAAGGCGATACTCTCAAATCGGTGCAGGACAGGCTCAACGCCTTTGCCGCATCATGGCCGAAAACTGTCCTTGAAAAGGCTGTGGCGCTCACCGGTGACGGGCTCACCGGTGCGGCGCGGGGCATCGCTTATCAGGTCTATGAAAATCTTGGCACGCTGCCGACCCGTGCGGTCATCACGCTGGTGCGTGAACTTGATGAAGATGGCAAGCGGCAACTGGCCCAGCATGGGGTTCGGCTCGGTGTGGACATGATCTACATGGCTGATCTGCTGAAACCGGCCCAGATCACCGCCAAGGCTCTTCTCTACAGCCTCGATACCGGCGAGGCCCCCGAACACGGGCCGCCTCCGGCAGGCCGTGTCGCCATTGATCATGTGGAGGGGGTCAGTGATGCCTATTGGCTGGCCACCGGCTATCGCCGTCTCGGCAGCCTTGTAATGCGTGTCGATATGGCTGAGCGGCTGTCGGCGGTGGTGCGTGCCGCTGCCCGTGAAGGCCAGTTCATGATCAGCGAGGAAATGCTGTCGCTGGCCGGGGCCACGCGTGAGCAGATGGATGCGATCCTCATTGATCTCGGTTATCTCAAGGTTGATGAAAAACCGGCAGAAGATGCGGAAAAGCCGCCGCTGGTGATCTATGCCCGTCCTGAAAAACAGCGCCGCAAGCCTGCCCGCAGGCAGGCTGATGGCCAGTCCGGCGAAGAACAGCGCGAGTCCAGCCGGCGGTCGTCACGGCCGAAAAAGCAGGCCGGGGGCAAATCCCGGCCGCCGCGTTCGGCCCCGCCCCGTGAGCCTCGGATCAATCCTGATTCTCCCTTTGCTGTCCTGGCACAGCTGAAGGCCGGTGCTTCCTCGGATAATGGCTGATCCCGATACCATGCGGATCGACAAATGGCTCTGGTGCGCCCGGTTCTTCAAGACCCGGGCCGATGCGACGCGCTGTGTGGCAGGCGGCAGGCTGCGGCTTGATGGTGAGCCGATGGCAAAACCCCACCGGCAGATCCGCCCTGGCCATGTGCTGACCTTTGCCAAGGGCGAGGATATCCGGGTGATCAAGGTGCTGGCGCTTGCGGTGCGCCGTGGCCCGGCCCC
Source organism: Puniceispirillales bacterium (SeqCode) (assembly GCA_049889655.1). GTDB lineage: Bacteria > Pseudomonadota > Alphaproteobacteria > Puniceispirillales > UBA1172 > UBA1172. The sequence goes on along the minus strand of JBMHCY010000003.1, from coordinate 64,325 downwards.
GGAAGCCCGGTTGCTTTATGATGATCTGGCACCGCCGGAATCTCGCCGTTCAACCGCGGCAGACCGGCCCCCCAGCTTTGAGAAGCGGCCCTCGGGAAGCGGCCGGCCCACAAAACGTGAGCGCCGCCTGACCGATCGTCTCAAGGGCTAAAACCACGCTTGCAGAAGCCCGGCCCTTGCGGTAGGAATACTGCGCTGACGCCGTGTGCCGAAGGGAGTTCCACCGTGACCTATATCGTCAATGACAATTGCATCCGCTGCAAATACACCGACTGTGTTGAAGTATGCCCTGTCGATTGTTTCTATGAAGGTGAAAACATGCTCGTCATCGATCCCGATGAGTGCATTGATTGCGGTGTCTGCGAGCCGGAATGCCCGGTCGAGGCGATCCTCCCCGATACTGATCCGGGTGCTGAGCCATGGCTCAAACTGAATGCCGAGATGGCCGCCATCTGGCCGAATATCGCCCGCCAGATCGACCCGCCAGCCGATGCGGATGAATTTCGGGATGTCGAGGGCAAGTTTGAAAAATATTTCTCAAAAGCCCCCGGAAAGGGTGCCTGACGCATCATTTTGATGCTTTTTGGCCACTCCACTGGTCAAAGTTGCGTTTTTGTGCTATATTAATGCTTACGCCGGAGATCAGCGTAGGGCTGATAATTTTCCGTTGCTCGCAAAAAATGCAAAAAAGAGCGCCGATGGTTCACCATCGGCAGGTCTCTTTTTTCGAAAAAAGAGGATCAATCATGGCCAAACAGAAAGCCAATCAAGATACCGAATTCAGCGCCGATGATTTCGTCGTCTATCCGACCCACGGTGTCGGTCGCATCCTCGGCACCGAGGCCAACACGGTTGCCGGGCACAAGATTGATATGCTTGTCGTGCGTTTTGAGCAGGACAGAATGACCCTCCGTGTGCCGCTGGAAAAGGCCCGCAGCCTGGGGCTTCGTACCCTGTCCTCGCGCAAGCAGATGGATGAAGCCATCACCACGCTCAAGGGCAAGGCGCGTATCCGCCGTGATATGTGGTCCAAGCGTGCCAAGCAATATGATGACAAGATCCGTTCCGGTGATCCGGTATCGATCGCCGAGGTTGTCCGTGACCTGCGCAAGAAAAACACTCAGGTCGAACAGTCCTACAGCGAGCGCCAGATGTATCAGGCTGCGCTTGAGCGTCTTGCCCGCGAATTTGCCGCCATCGAAAAGATTGACCAGGATGCAGCAGCTGTTAAACTGGAAAAACTGATGGATGTCGCCTGATTAATAAAATATTAAAAAAAATGTCAGGCAGGGGTTGAACCCTTTGACAGTAGATCCATCTGTTACCATGAGTGGGAAAAGACAATAATAAAAACATCACTCCACCCATGGGGAGTTTTTGGGATGGATGACAATAACGAAACGCTGAAAGCCGATAACCGTTACATTCGGCATATTATGCGGCAATCATTACTTGAACGGGAAGAAGAGCTCGATCTTGCGATCGCCTGGCGCGACCGGCAGGATGAGCAGGCGCTGCACCGTCTGGTGATGGCCTATTCGCGGCTCGTGATCAGCATTGCTTCGAAATTCCGGCATTACGGACTGCCTCTTGGTGATCTTATCCAGGAAGGCAATATTGGGATCATGCAGGCGGCCAGCCGCTTTGATCCGGAACGTGAAGTCCGGTTTTCAACCTATTCTGTCTGGTGGATCCGTGCATCGATCCAGGATTTCGTTCTCCGCAACTGGTCGATTGTCCGGACGGGAACCACCTCGGCTCATAAATCCCTGTTTTTCAAATTGCGCCGTCTGCGTGCCCGTATCGGTGAAGTCGATGGCGGTGCGCTGACCGATGAAGGCCGCCAGATGATCGCTGATCAGATCGGTGTGTCGCTGGGTGATGTCTCGCATATGGAACAGCGTCTTTCCGGTGTTGATTCCTCGCTCAATGCCACGGTGGGTGAAAACAGCGAAAACGCCGCCCAGGATTTCATTGTCGATGATCGGCCGACGCCGGAACAATCTGTCTGCACCTCGCGTGATGCGGCAACGCTGTCGCAATGGCTCGCCGAAGCTCTTGATGATCTCTCCCCGCGGGAGAAGACAATCATCATGCGCCGCCGTCTGGAAGAGGACGGGGCCACGCTGGATGAACTGGGGCGTGATTTTGGAGTCAGCAAGGAACGTGTGCGCCAGCTCGAAGCCCGCGCCATGAAGAAGATACGTGCAAACCTTGAAACCCGTGTCGAGGATCTTGGCGATATCCCCTATGTAACCTGACGGCTGATGCGGTCGGTTTCCGAAGATTCCACACTGTTTCCGCCGGTCATCCCCCGTGCGACTCATCGTGTTGAAACCACTGATGGCCATAATCTCTATGTTGAGGATTGCGGCAACCCCGAGGGCATTCCGGTGGTCTTTCTGCATGGCGGGCCCGGCTCCGGGATCACGGCCACCCATCGCAGGCTGTTTGATCCAAGCCTTTTTCGCGTCATCCTGTTTGATCAGCGGGGGTCAGGCCAGTCCCGCCCCTTTGGCAGTGTCGAGGCCAACACGACCTGGACGCTGATTGACGATATGGAATTGATCCGGAAGCGTTTCGATATCGACAGCTGGATCATTTTCGGTGGCTCATGGGGGTCAACCCTCGGGCTTGCCTACGCGATCAATCACCCCGACCGTGTGCTCGGGCTGGTTCTGCGGGGTATTTTCCTCGGCACGCGGCAGGAAATCGACTGGTTCCTCTACGGCATGGAAAAGTTCTATCCCGAAGCCTGGGACAGGTTCGTGCATTTCCTGCCGGAAGCCGAGCGTGGTGATTTGCTCAAGGCCTATGGGCGGCGACTGCTCGACCCGAGCCCGTCAATCTCAATCCCGGCGGCGGAGCAATGGTCGGGTTATGAGAATTCCTGTGCAACGCTGCGTGCCGAAATCCGCACCGGCGGTGGCCGCATGGCGCTTAGCCTTGCCCGGCTCGAAGCCCATTACTTTCTCCATGGTTGCTTTCTCGAGGACGGCTATATCCTCGACAACATGGAAAATCTTGCCGAGATACCGGGGATCATCATCCAGGGGCGTCATGATGTGATCTGCCCGCCCCATACGGCCTCTGATCTGGCCAAGGCCTGGCCGGGGGCGGAATTACGCATGGTTGATGATGCCGGTCATTCCGCCTTTGAGCCCGGCGTGCTGAAAGGCCTGATCTCGGCGATGGCAACAATGGCGGAAAAGGTCAGCCAAAGGCGTTGAGGCTTGCCTGAGGCTGCAGCAAGCCCCATATTGAATACAACCGGGAATTGAACTGTGATTTTTTGTGATGGCCCGCGATAACGAGACCAACGACCGCAATTTCAGAATAACCAATCATAACGCCATTGATGTTCATGTCGGCAGCCGCATCCGCAAACGCCGGACGCTGCTGGGGATGAGCCAGGAACAACTCGGGCGGGCGCTGGAGATCACCTTTCAGCAGGTGCAGAAATACGAGCGCGGGGCCAACCGGGTCAGCGCATCACGGCTCTGGGATATCAGCCAGATCCTCGATGTTGATATCGGCTATTTCTTTGAGGACATGACGAAGGAGACCCGATCGCTCTCACCGCGGCGTGTCAGCAGCGGTGTTGCGGCCACGCGCGAAAGCCAGCAGGAAGCCGATCCGATGGCCCGCCGGGAGACGCTCGAGTTGGTGCGATCCTATTATTCGATTGAAGATCGGCAGTTCCGTAGGCAGATTAGCGGTATGGTGAAATCTTTCGCCATGATGATCAACAACCCGAACAGGCAGGACAATGACTGAGAACGAAAAGCCGCTCACCTTTGAAGAAGCGCTGGCGCAACTTGAGGGGATCGTGAACCAGCTCGAACGGGGGGAAGTCTCCCTTGATGATGCTGTCGCCGCCTATGAACGTGGCTCGGCGCTCCGCAAGCAATGCCAGGACAGGCTCGATGAAGCCCGGCTCAAGGTCGAAAAAATTCGTGCGGCCCGGGCCTCTTCAACCCCTGAGGGAACCGCGCCTTTTGATGCCGATGATGCCTGAATGACCGCACTTCCCCCCCAGCTTATTGCCGATGCCGCGGCGACTGAAGAATGCCTTGCCGCGATATTTGACGATCTGCGGGGGCAGGCGGCAGCGACCCGTCTTGTCGAAGCGATGGCCTGGTCGGCTCTTGATGGCGGCAAACGTGTCCGCGCCGGGTTGGTGCTGGGTGCGGCGCGGCTGGCCCTCGGCCGTGATGCAGGTAATGGCGCGCTGCGTGTTGCCGCTGCCTTTGAATGCCTGCACGCCTATTCGCTGATCCATGATGATCTGCCCGCGATGGATGATGCTGATCTGCGCCGCGGCAAACCGGCCTGTCATATCCAGTTTGACGAGGCCACGGCGATCCTGGCCGGGGATGCGCTGCAGACGCTGGCTTTCACGCTGCTTTCGGCTGAAGATACCCATCCTGATGCGGGGGTGCGGGCACGGCTCGTTGAAACCCTTGCCGGGGCGTCGGGCGTTATGGGGATGGCCGGGGGGCAAATGCTTGATCTTGAAGCCGAAACCAGGCTTTTTGATCTCGATGAAACCACCCGGATGCAGGCGCTCAAGACCGGTGCGCTGATCCGGGCTTCGGCGCGTGCCGGCGGGGTTTTCGGCGGTGCCGATGAAACCATGCTCAAGGCTCTTGAGGCCTGGTCCGAGGCGATCGGCCTGGCTTTCCAGATCGCTGATGACCTGCTTGACCGCCAGTCTTCCGCTGCGGATATGGGCAAGCCGACGGGGCGTGATGCCAATGTCGGCAAGGCCAGTGTTGTGACCATCATGGGGGCTGATGCAGCCGAAAATGAAGCCCGGCGGCTGATTGATGAAGGCAACGCTGTGCTGCGAAAAGCGGCGGGTTCTGCTACCCCATGGCTTGACTATATGCTAGAACTCTCCAGTTTTATTATAAGGCGGCAATATTAGGAGCATTTCTGCTCCTGCTGCGAAGAGAAGAACTGATGAAGACGCCACATCTCGACAAGGCCCCGACGCCGGAAGAACTGAGGCAGTTGCCTGAGGCCAGTCTCAGTGCCGTTGCGGATGAATTGCGGGCTGCCACCATTGCGGCTGTATCGCGCACCGGGGGGCATCTCGGGGCGGGTCTTGGCGTCGTCGAGCTGACTGTCGCCCTGCATTACGTCTTCAACACGCCAAAAGACAAACTGATCTGGGATGTCGGCCACCAGGCCTATCCGCACAAGATTCTGACCGGTCGCCGTGACCGCATTGAAACCCTGCGCCAGCCGCAGGGGCTTTCCGGCTTCACCAAGCGCGATGAAAGCCCGTTTGATCCTTTCGGGGCCGGGCATTCCTCGACCTCGATTTCCGCCGGTCTCGGTATGGCGGTTGCCCGTGATCTCAAAGGTGATGATTTCAACGTTATCTCGGTGATCGGTGATGGGGCGATGAGCGCCGGCATGGCCTATGAAGCGATGAACAATGCCGGGTCGATGAAATCGCGGATGGTGGTCATCCTCAACGATAACGATATGTCGATCGGCCCAGCAGTAGGGGCGCTCAGCACCTATCTGAGCCAGTTGATCTCCTCGCGGCCGTTTCATTCAATCCGCGAATTGGCGAAGCAGGTTGCCAGTCGTTTTCCGGCAGAAATTGAACGCACCGCCAAGCGTGCCGAAGAAATGGCCCGCGGTATTGTCGGCGGCAGCACGATTTTCTCGCAGCTTGGGTTTTTCTATATCGGTCCGGTTGATGGCCATGATCTGGAAACCCTGCTGCCGATCCTCAAAAACCTGCGTGATGGCCCCAACCGGGGTCCGGTTCTGCTGCATGTCGTCACCGAAAAGGGGCGCGGCCATCCGTTCGGCAAGGAAAGTGGCGAGAAATACCATGCCGTGCCGAAATTTGATGTCATCACCGGCGAGCAGAAAAAGCCTGTCGCCAACGCCATGAGCTACACCGCGGCTTTCACCAGCCAGTTGATCCGGGAAGCCGAAAAGGACCCGGGGATCGTTGCTGTCACCGCCGCCATGCCGTCGGGGACGGGGATTGATAAATTCGCTGAACGCTTCCCCTCGCGCAGTTTCGATGTCGGGATTGCCGAACAGCACGCCGTGACCTTTGCGGCCGGGCTGGCGACAGAGGGCATGAAACCCTTTGCCGCGATCTATTCGACCTTCCTGCAGCGGGGTTATGATCAGCTTGTCCACGATGTTGCCTTGCAGAATCTGCCTGTCCGGTTTGCGATTGACCGCGCCGGTCTGGTGGGGGCTGACGGGGCGACCCATGCCGGGGCCTATGATCTCGCCTATCTGTGTTGCCTGCCCGGGATGGTGGTGATGGCCCCGTCCGATGAAGCCGAGCTGATGAGCGCGGTGGCGACTGCCGCTGCCTATGATGAAGGCCCGTCGGCGTTCCGGTATCCGCGCGGTGAGGGCATCGGCTGCCCGATCCCTGATACCGCGCCGCTGATGGAAATCGGCAAGGGGCGTGTTGTTCGTGAAGGTGAACGGCTGGCGGTGCTGTCGCTGGGAACACGCCTGCACGCCGCCCTTGCCGCCGCTGAACACCTTGCCGGTTCAGGGGCCTCGATCACCGTTGCTGATGCCCGCTTCGCCAAGCCGATCGATACTGATCTGATCGACCGGCTGGCCCGTGACCATGACAGCCTCATTCTGGTCGAAGAAGGCAGTGCCGGCGGGTTTGCCGCCCATGTCATGCAGTATCTGGCCAATGCCGGGCTGATCGACCGCGGCCTGACGATCCGGGTGATGACCCTGCCTGACCGGCTCATCAACCATAACAGCCAGGACCAGCAACTGGCCGAATCCGCCCTTGATGCCGAGGCCATTGTTGCCACCGCCGCGCCGTTGATCGCCCTTGATCCGGCGCAGGTGATCAAGGCACGCGAAGGCTAGGCACAGCCATGGCCGAGGGGGGGAAGAAACCGCCACGCGAGCGGCTTGATGTGCTTGTTCACCAGCGCGGGCTTGCTGAAAGCCGCGAAAAGGCCCAGGCGTTGATCATCGCCGGGCTTGTCTATTCCGATGAAAAGAAACTCGAAAAGGCCGGGGTCAAATACCCGGCGGATATCCCGCTTTCGGTCAAGGGCAAGGATCACCCTTATGTTTCGCGCGGCGGGCTGAAACTGGCGGCAGCGCTTGACCATTTCAGTGATCTTGATCTGGCCGGGGCGGTGGCGATTGATGTCGGGGCCTCCACCGGAGGCTTTACCGATGTGCTGTTGTGTGCCGGTGCAGGGCGTGTCTATGCGGTGGATGTCGGCCACGGGCAGCTGGCATGGTCATTACGAAATGACGATCGTGTCGTGGTGCTGGAACGCACCAATGCCCGCCACCTGACCGCTGACCATATCCCCGAGCTCGTCAATGCGGTTGTCTGTGATGCGTCGTTCATCTCGCTGAAAAAGGTTTTGCCCGCAGCCATGGGGTTTGCCCGCGAGGGCGCGGTGCTGGCGGCGCTGATCAAGCCTCAGTTTGAGGTCGGTAAGGGTCAGGTGGGCAAGGGCGGTGTTGTCCGTGATCCGCTGCTGCATCAGGCGGTGCAGGATGAGATCCGAACCTGGCTTGAAACAGAAATGGGTTGGCCGGTGCGCGGGGTCGTGCCGTCACCCATCACCGGGCCGGAAGGCAACAGAGAATTCATCATCGTCGCCGTCAGGCCTTGAGCGTCCCACACTGCGCCTCATGCCGCATCAGCTGGTCAGCCAGCACGATCGCCATCATCGCTTCACCGATCGGCACCGCCCGGATGCCGACACACGGGTCATGGCGACCCTTGGTGACAACATCGGTCTCACGGCCATCTTCGGTAACAGTCTGGCGCGGTGTCAGGATTGAACTGGTGGGCTTGACAACAAACCGGCAGACAACCGGCTGGCCGCTGGAAATGCCACCGAGCACGCCGCCAGCATGATTGGATGAAAACCGGGGCTTGCCATCATCATCAAGCCGCATCTCATCGCCGGCTTCGACCCCGGGGATATGGGCGAGATCAAAACCGCTGCCAATCTCAACGCCCTTGACCGCGTTGATCGACATCATGGCCGAGGCCAGATCAGCATCGAGCTTGCCATAGATCGGCCCGCCAAGCCCTGCCGGGATACCCTCGGCGACGATCTCAATCACTGCCCCGGCCGAAGACCCGGCTTTGCGTGTTTCATCAAGAAATGTCTCCCAGACGGGGACAATCTCGGGGTCGGTGGCGAAGAACGGGTTCTTGTTGCGCTGGTTCCAATCCATGCGGCTGTGATCCATGCGGTGGGGGCCGATCTGGCTGACCGTGCCGCGGATCAGCACAGCTTTGCCGAGCCGGTGTTCAAGCACCTTGCGGGCGATCGCCCCTGCGGCAACACGCGAGGCGGTTTCCCGGGCCGATGAGCGGCCGCCGCCGCGATAATCACGGATCCCGTATTTGGCCATATAGGTGTAATCGGCATGGCCGGGGCGGTAGGTATTGGCGATCTCGCCGTAATCCTTGGACCGCTGGTCGGTGTTTTCGATCATCAGCATGATCGGTGTCCCGGTGGTCACGCCCTCGAACACGCCCGAAAGAATCCGCACCTTGTCGGCTTCCTTGCGCTGGGTAACAAAGCGGGATGTACCAGGCTTGCGTTCATCGAGCCAGGGCTGGATATCCTCTTCCGAGAGGCTGATCTGCGGCGGCACACCATCGACGATCGCCCCGATGGCGGGGCCGTGGCTTTCACCGAAAGTGGTGAACCGGAAGAGTGTGCCGAAACTGTTGTCAGCCATGGTCAGACCACCGAGATATCGGGGGCGTCAACGGCTTTCATGCCAACGATATGGTATCCGCAATCAACATGGTGGGTTTCACCGGAAACGCCGCTGGCAAGATCAGAAAGCAGATAGAGCCCGGCACCGCCGACATCTTCAAGCGTCACGTTGCGCTTCAGCGGTGAGTTGTATTCGTTCCATTTGAGGATATAGCGGAAATCACCAATCCCCGAGGCGGCCAGCGTCTTCATCGGGCCTGCGGAAAGGCCGTTGACGCGGATATTGCGGCCGCCCAGATCAACCGCAAGATAGCGCACCGAGGCTTCCAGTGCGGCCTTGGCCACCCCCATGACGTTGTAATGCGGCATCACCCGTTCAGCCCCGTAATAGGTGAGCGTCAGCATGGAGCCGCCATCGTTCATGATCGCCGCCGCACGCTGGGCGAGGGCCGTGAAGGAATAGACGGAGATATCCATTGTCCGCATGAAATTATCGCGGCTGGTATCGACATACTGGCCTTTCAGTTCTTCCTTGTCGGAATAGGCGATGGCATGGACGAGAAAATCGATCGACCCCCATTCATCCTGCAATGCCTTGAAAACGGCATCCATGCTGGTTTCATCGGTCACATCGCAGGGCAGGACAATCGACGAGCCTGCCTTTTCGGCCAGCGGCCGGACGCGCTTTTCGAGCGCTTCCCCCTGAAACGTGAAGGCAAGCTCCGCCCCGGCCATGTGCAGGGCATGGGCAATCCCCCAGCCGATCGACCGGTCGTTGGCCACACCCATGACAAGCCCGCGCTTGCCTTTCATCAGATCGGAAGGCTTGAGCGATGATTGTTCCGTCATGGTAACCTCTGGATAACGCCTGCTAGAAAAAGTGGATGCCTTAATCTACACCCCAAGGCGCAGGCCAGCAACCCCGTTTAGCGGCATAAACGCTGATCAATCAAGCGAGTAGGTTGTTTTCATCCGGACATTGATCTCATCGCCCTGATCATAGGAACGCGATGATTTCAGCGAGATGACATCACCACCGATATCAATGCTCAGCCGATAGCCGGTGATCTCCTCAATCCGCTCTTCACGGACGATTTTCTTGATCTCACAGACATCTTGCTGGCGGTAACCGACGATCTTGCCCTGCTTTGTCTTGGATTTGGCGTGCTCACGGCCGATCAGCGCCCCGGTCACAGCCCCGAAGGTCCCGGCCCCGTCGCTCTTGGTGACAGCGTTGCCGACGGCAGAACCGATGAGCCCGCCGATGATCAGCCCGCCGATTTCGTCACCCTCTTCACCTTCGGCATAAACAGGGACTTCTTCGGTATGGCAGACCTTTTCTTCGGTCGGCGTCTTGCGGATATAGGATGAGGTCAGCACATCAACACTTTCAACCGTGCCGACAACGGTTTTGATAGTGGTCTGGTTGGCCATGGCGGTGAGCGGGCTTGCCAGCATGGCGGCGGCCATCAGGGTTGCGATGGTTCTCATCATGAAATCTCCAGTTTCTGGTCATGAATTGATATTATGATATCTATAGACTGTTTTTGTGGCAATGTCATGGCATGTTCAGCAGCTTGGCTTTCTCTGGGCGGGGATGCGAAAAAGGGGATGGCAATCGGCCAATCGCATCCTATCTATGAGGCAAGGACACCGTAGAAAAGGCAAAAACCATGTTCGATCCGCGCGATGAAAACCCGCTTGAATTGCTTCAATCCTGGATGAAGGAAGCCGAAGCTTCTGAGCTCAATGACCCGAATGCTGTCTCGCTGGCATCGGTTTCCGATGAAGGCTGGCCTTCGGTCCGGGTGGTGCTGATCAAGGGGCATGATGAAAGCAGTATCCATTTCTACACCAACTACACATCCCGCAAGGCTGGCGAGCTTGATGCCACCGGTCGTGCCGCCATGTGTTTTCACTGGAAATCGCTGCGCCGGCAGGTGCGTCTGGTGGGGGCGGTGACGCGGCTTGATGAGGCGACCTCCGATGCCTATTACGCCTCACGCCCCTATGGCAGCCGGATCGGGGCCTGGGCTTCGGATCAGTCGAGCCCGCTTGATGAGCGTGCCACCCTGGCCGATCGAGTCGCGCAGTTTTCGGCAGAATATCCTGAAAACCCGCCCCGGCCTCCGTATTGGGGCGGCTATCGGCTGACCCCCCATGAAATGGAGTTTTGGATGGATGGGGAATCGCGTCTCCATGACCGGTTCCGTTTCAGCCTTGAAAATGGAATCTGGTCCGCCCTGCGACTCTATCCCTGATCCCGTCATTGAGATGACCGGTTTTTCACTTTTGGGCATGAATTGGTCGTTTGATGGACGGTTTTGGCCCTTTGACCCGATAAAATAGTCATTGATGTGCTTGACCACGAAGTGAACGGGTCAGCCCTGCCTTTTATGACAGATCGAAGGCTCTGAGGAGGATCAAAGCGATGAAATCACATGCGCGTGCAGTTGTTATTGGTGGCGGTGTTGTTGGCGTTTCCATGCTCTATCACCTGGCGAAGAAAGGCTGGACCGATAGTGTTCTGCTGGAACGCAAGGAGTTGACCTCGGGGTCGACCTGGCACGCTGCAGGCCTGTTGCCGCTTTTCAATATGTCCTACTCTGTCGGCCAGGTGCACAAATATTCCGTCAAATTCTATCAGGAACTGCAACAGGAAACCGGCATGGATGTCGGCTTCCGCAATGTCTCCAACATCCGTCTTGCCTCGCAGCCGGACCGCTGGGATGAATATATGCAGTATGCCGGGGTGGCTGAGACCATCGGGGTTGAAGTCAACCGCCTCACCCCGGAACAGGTCAAGGAAATCTGGCCGCTCTGCAACACCGAAGGGCTGATCGGGGCGATCCAGCATCCGGGTGACGGCTATATCCAGCCGGCAGACCTCACTCAGGCCATGGCCAAGGGCGCACGTGACCGCGGCGCCACCATTCATCGCAACACCACGGTGTTGTCGATCCGCCGGACCGAAACCGGCGAGTGGGAGATCACCACCGACAAGGGCGTCATCACCTGTGAGCACGTGGTCTCCTGTACCGGGAATTTCGCCCGTAAGACCGGGGCCATGGTCGGGCTCGATATTCCGGTGATCCCCGTTGAACACCAGTATATCGTCACCGAGCCGCATCCCGAGATCAAGGCACGCCATGCCGCGGGTGAGCCGGAAATGGGCGTTCTGCGCGATTCCGACAACGGCTGGTATATGCGTGAGGAAGCCGGCGGTCTCATTCTCGGGCCGTATGAGCACGGCGCCCCGGCCTGTTATGTTGACGGCCCCAGCGATGACAGCGAATACGAGCTCTTCCAGGAAGACCTGGAACGGATCGAAACCCATATCGAAAGCGCCATGTTCCGTGTGCCGGTGTTTGGTGAAGTCGGGGTCAAGAAAGTCTATAACGGGGCGATCGCCTATACGCCTGACGGCAACCCGATCATCGGTCCGGCCCCGGGGCTGAAAAACTTCTGGCTGTCGGAAGGCCATTCCTTCGGTGTCACCGCCGCTGGCGGGGCAGGCTGGCAGCTGGCGGAATGGATGGTGGAAGGTGAGCCGACCATCGATATGACCGGTGTCGACCCCCGCCGCTATGGCTCCTACGCCACGGAAAGTTATCTGATCGAAAAGAACGAGGAAGCCTATGCCAATGTCTTCACCGTTCACTTTCCCGATGAAGAACGTGAGGCCGCCCGCCCGCTGCGGACAGCCCCCTGCTATGACAGGCTGAAATCCCTCGGTGCTGTCTTCGGCCAGAAATTCGGCTGGGAGCGGGCCAACTGGTTCGCCCCGGAAGGCACGCCGCAGGAAGACCATTGGTCTTTCCGCCGCTCAAACTGGTTTGAACATGTTGGCAACGAGGTGCGCAACACCACCGAAAATGTCGGTGTTCTCGATATGTCGGCCTTTGCCAAGGCGCGGATCTCCGGCCCCGGGGCCGAAGCCTTCCTCGATCGTCTGATCGCCAACCGGGTGCCGAAGAAGATCGGCCGGGTCAATCTCTGCCACGCACTGGCCCCTTCGGGCGGTGTCCATTCGGAATTCACCATCATCCGAGAGAATGACTCCAGTTTCTATGTGGTTTCTGCCGGTGCGCTGCAGCGTGTTGACCATGACTGGATCGTCAAGCATATGCCGGATGACGGCTCGGTGCAGTTCAGCAACATTACCAACGCTTTCGGGGTGCTGGTGGTGGCCGGGCCGAAAGCCCGCGACCTGATGCAGCGGGTTTCCCGCCGCACTGATTTTTCCAACGAAGCCTTCCCCTGGCTGTCGGCACAGTGGATCAATGTCGGTCATGCGCCGAGCCTTGCCGCACGGGTGAACTTTGTCGGTGAACTGGGCTGGGAGCTGCATCACCCTATCGAATACCAGAACCATATTTTCGATGCCCTCATGGAAGCCGGTGCTGATCTCGGGATCAAGCCGTTCGGGATCAGGGCCATGGATTGTATGCGGATCGAAAAATCCTATCGCATGGTCGGCACTGAACTGTCGATCGAATATGCAGCCCTCGAATCGCATCTTGAGCGGTTCGTTCACCCCAACAAGGGTGATTTCATCGGCCGTGATAATCTCGTCGCCTGGCAGCAGCAGGGCTTTGCCAACAGTCTGGTGACGCTTGAAGTTCTTGATGCCGATGATGCCGATGCTATCGGCGGCAACCCGATCTATCGTGATGGTGAACTGGTCGGCCGGGCGACGTCCGGCAATTATGGCTTCCGCCTGGGCAAATCCCTGGCCATGGCCATGGTCAGGCCCGGCCTGGATGAGGTCGGCACCACACTCGAGATTGATATCCTCGGCAAGCGTCATGCTGCCGTGGTGATTGAAGAAAGTCCGTTTGACCCTGAAAACACCCGTCTCCGCGCCTGATCCGTTCAGGCCATAATCTGAGGATTACACTGATGTCTCAACCTGCTGAAACCGAACGTCGTTCCCGCCGCGGTGGTGGCCGTGATGCCCGTCGCGCCACGCGTGCCGCTGCCGGTGCTGCTTCCAAACCCTATATCACCCGCGGCATCGCGCCTTTTGATGTGCTGTCGGATGAAGGGGCGGAAATCATTGAAAACAATGCCGAGCAGATCCTTGAGGAAATCGGCATTGATTTTAAGGATGATCCCGAAGCTCTTGCCATCCTGAAAGATGCCGGGGCGGATATTGACGGTGAGCGCGTGCGCTTCCCCCGGGGGATGTGCCGTGAGCTGTGCAAGACTGCGCCTGCCGAGTTCACCCAGCACGCCCGCAATTCTGAACGGTCAGTCCAGATCGGCGGCAATAACACGGTTTTTGCCCCGGTATACGGCCCGCCCTTCATCCGTGATCTTGACGGTGAGCGCCGCTATGCGACGATCGAGGATTTCCGCAATATCGTCAAAATCGCCTATATGCATCCGGGGTTGCACCATTCCGGCGGCACAGTCTGTGAGCCTGTCGATCTGCCGGTCCCGAAGCGTCACCTTGAGATGCTGTACACGCACATGAAATATTCCGACAAGGCCTATATGGGGTCGGTCACCTCTGCTGAGCGGGCCGAGGACAGCATTGCCATGTCGAAGATTCTGTTTGGAGAGGATTTCGTCAACAGCAACTGCGTGATGATCAGCCTGATCAACGCCAACTCGCCGATGACCTGGGATGAAACCATGCTCGGGGCGCTCAAGGCCTATGCCCGTGCCGGCCAGGCGGTGATCACCGCCCCGTTCATTCTGGCGGGGGCGATGTCACCTGTTTCCGTTGCCGGAACGCTGGCCCAGACGCTTGCCGAAGCGATGAGCGGCATTGCCTTTGCCCAGCTGGTCAACCCGGGCACGCCGGTTGTCTTCGGGTCTTTTGCCTCATCGATGTCGATGCAGACAGGCGCCCCGACCTTCGGCACACCGGAGCCGGCAAAAGTGCTCTATGGCTGTGCGAAACTGGCCCGCCGCCTCGGCGTGCCGTTCCGTTCCGGTGGCTCGCTCACCGCGGCCAAGACTGTCGATGCCCAGGCCGCCTATGAATCCGCCAACACCATTCTGCCGACTGTCCTTGGCGGGGTGAACTTCGTCCTCCACGCCGCTGGCTGGATGGAAGGCGGGCTTGTCAGCGATTACCGCAAGATCGTTCTTGATGCCGACCAGCTGACCATGATGGATCGCATGGTCGCCGGGGTGGATGTCAGCGAAAACGGCCAGGCCATGGAAGCCCTGCGCGAGATTGGCCCGGGCAAACATTTTCTCGGGTCAAGCCACACCCAGGCGAATTTCGAGGATGCGTTCTGGCGTTCTGAAATGGCTGATAACACTACCTTCGAGCAGTGGAGTTCAGAAGGGGCTGTTGAGAGTGCCCAGCGTGCTGAAAACAAGGCCCGGCAGATGCTGGCCGAATACGAAGCCCCGTCGCTCGACCCGGCGATTGATGAGGCTCTGCTCGCCTACAAGGCCAAGCGTATGGAAGAACTCCCCAACGCGGAATTCTGATCAACCAAAGAAAAACCGGGGCTTACCCCGGTTTTTTTGATCCCGTTTTCGGCTTGTTCAGACAGGGGTGTAGTCGTAGCCGTATTCGATGGCGGCATCCATCATCAGGCTGGCGATATAGGGCATGAAGCTCGACCGCCCGATGATCAGGAACTCATCTTCACCACGGCAGAGGATATTGACCCCGGCATGGGAGAGCAGGGATTGCTGCGCCATCCCGGGGGTGAAGGCATCGGGGTGGAAATCCAGCGCGCAATGCTTGGCCAGCACATCACGGGCATGGGGGCCCGCAAGAATGAGCCCACCGAGCGCATCGCTGACATTGGTCACCGCAACGTGCCCGGCTTCGGGTACGTCAAGCGCCGCCATGATTGTTTCGGCTGTCCCGTCTTCGGCCAGCACCAGCCATTCATCAGGCCCGCACCAGACAACCGAGCGCAGCCCGGAGGCGTTGAACCGGTGGGCTTCGGTGGGCAGCACCGAGCCGACAACCTGCTTCAGCCCTTCGGCGATGATACGATTGTCAGCCTGACAGCGGAGGTTGATCTTGTCCGACAGGCCAAGGTCTTTCAACACGACAACCCCGCGCGAGCCTTCCGGCTGCGGGCTGCTGCTGGCGGCAACACGATCGAGCGGCGATTTACCAGGAATGGTTCTCAGGCTAGCCATTGATCCGTTCTCCTTTCGGGTCAAAAAAGACCGTGTCTGTGATTGTCGCCTTGATCGGGTCGCGGCCGTCGATCATCGGGAACCAGACGGTTTCGCCCTTCATGGCATGACCGCCCTTAAGCAGTGCCATGGCGATCGAATGGCCGAGATTGGGCGAATAATACGATGACGTGACCTGCCCCAGCATTTCCATGGGCATCGGCTGGTTCGGGTCAAGCACAGCGTGCGCCCCTTCGGGGATGACCGCTTTCGGATCATCGGTGATGAGCCCCACCAGCTGTTTGCGGTTATCAAAGCCCATGCTGTGTCGCTCGAGGGCCCTTTTGCCGACGAAATCAGGCTTTTTCTGGGAGACAATCCAGTCCATGCCGAGATCATGCGGGGTCACTGTGCCATCGGTTTCCTGGCCGACAATGATAAAGCCCTTTTCGGCCCGCAACACGTGCATGGCCTCGGTGCCGTAAGGCGTCAGCCCGTATTCCTCACCAGCGGCGATCAGGTTCTTCCACATGGCGAGGCCAAGCCGTGCCGGGGTGTTGATCTCAAAACTCAGCTCACCGGTAAAGGAGATGCGGAAAATCCGCACTGGCAGGCCATTGAGGGTGCCGTCACGGCAGGACATGAACGGGAACGATTCATCGTTGAGCGGGATCGAGCACCCGGCCTTTTCCAGGATCGCCCGGGCGTTGGGCCCGGAAACAGTCGCCACTGACCACTGTTCGGTCACGCTGGTCATGTAGACTTCAAGATCGGGCCATTCGGTCTGGTGCCATTCTTCGAGCCAGTCCAGCACCCGGGCAGCGCCGCCGGTGGTGGTTGTCATGTGAAAATGGTTTTCGCCCAGCCGGGTGGTGACACCATCATCCATCACCATGCCGTCATCTTTCAGCATCAGCCCGTAGCGGCAGCGCCCCACCGGCAGTTTCAGCCAGGCATTGGTATAGACACGGTTGAGAAACTCGGCCGCATCACGGCCCCGGATATCGATCTTGCCGAGGGTCGACGCATCAAGGATACCGGCATGGGTGCGGGCGGCCTTAACTTCACGGTTGACCGCATCAGCCATGCTCTCGCCGTCTTTCGGGTAATACCAGGCCCGCATCCACTGGCCGACATGCTCGAAAGTTGCACCGGCGGCACGGTGCCATTCATCCATCCGTGTCAGGCGTTCGGGATCAAACAGACCCTTGATATCACGCCCGGCAATTGCCCCCAGCGAGGTCGGCGTGTAGGGAAGCCGGAAGGTCGTTGTCCCGACATTGGGGATACTGTTATCGAGCTGGTCGGCGATGATCCCGAGGGCATTGATGTTCGATGTCTTGCCCTGATCGGTGGCCATGCCGTTGGTGGTGTAGCGTTTGACATGCTCAACAGACTGATAGCCTTCGCGGACAGCCAGTTTGATATCACTGGCCGTCACATCGTTCTGGAAATCAATAAAGGCTTTCGGCCCGGCCCCGGGGCTCGCATCACTGGCAACCTTCCACAGATCGACCGGCTGGTAATCCTGGATCGGGGCATCAACCGTCGGCAGCGTGGCGGCAGTGGCCTTGTGGCCGGCGGCTTCGGCAGCGGCAGCACCGGCAGCGGCAGCCTCGGCCATGACATCACGCAGATCAAAAACACCGTTGCACGCCCCGGCAGAGCGTGCCCGTTCGTGATAGGTATCGGGCACGAAACAGAGCTGGCGATCATCCCAACGCAGTTTGCCCCGGGCCTGGCTGTGCAGGTTGACAACCGGCGTGAACCCGGCGGACATCGCCACCAGATCACAATCGATATAGGAGGTATCCCCCTCGATTGCGGCAGTATCGGTGTTGATCCGGGCGATTTTGATGCGGCCGACATGGCGGGTGCCTTCGGCAGCAATCACGGCATGGCTCGTATGCACCGGGATCTGGCGGCGCATGGCTTCGGCCACAAGGGCCGAGGCCGGGGCCGGGCGCATATCGACAATCGCCCGCACATAAATCCCGGCATCTGCCATGGCAAAGGCTGTCCGGTAGGCATCATCATGGGCTGTCACAACAACCCCGCGCCGCCCGGGCATCACCCCGTAGCGGTTGATATAGGACCGCACTGCCCCGGCGAGCATCACCCCGGGCAGATCATTGCCGCCAAAGACAACCGGACGTTCGTGGTTGCCCTGAGCCAGCACGACCTCACGGGCGCGGACCTTCCAGATCCGCTGGCGCGGCAAATGTGCCGGATTGTCAGCAAGGTGATCGGTGACCCGTTCGGCCAGAGTCAGGTAGTTGTGATCCATATAGGCGAAAACAGTGGTCCGCGGCAGCAGGGTGACATTGTCCATCGCTGCAAGCTGGGCGAGGGCATCGGCGATCCAGGCATCGGCCGGTTTGCCGTCAATGGCTGTATCTGTTTCCGAAAGCAGCCAGCCCCCCATTTCCTGCTGCTCATCAGCAAGAATGACCCGGGCCCCGCTGGCCCCTGCGGAAAGTGCTGCCATGATCCCGGCAGCCCCGCCCCCGGCGATCAGCACGTCACAGTGGGCGTGGGTTTTCTCATAGCGGTCGGGATCATTGTGATCATCGGCCACCTTGCCGAGCCCGGCCGCGTTGCGGATCACCGGCTCATAGACCGATGTCCAGAAGGCTGCCGGCCACATGAAGGTCTTGTAATAGAAACCCGCCGGGAAGAACCGCTGCAACAGCGAATTGACAGCACCGACATCAAAGGTCAGGGAAGGCCAGCGGTTCTGGCTTTCGCTCACGAGACCGTCAACCATCTCAATCTGGGTGGCACGGAGATTGGGCTCAACCCGGGCGCCTTCACCAAGCCGGATCAGGGCGTTCGGTTCTTCGCTGCCGCTGCTCAGAATGCCCCGGGGGCGGTGGTATTTGAAACTGCGTCCGACCAGATGGACATTGTTGGCGAGCAGGGCCGAGGCGAGGGTATCGCCTTCATAACCGGTGAACTGGCGGCCATCAAAAGAGAACGTGACCGGCTTCGACCGGTCGACACGGCCGCCTTCGGCCAGGCGCATGGTCTGGGCTTTGCGGGAAGAACGGCTCATCATGACTTGCGCCCCTTTGCAGCAGGTTTGGCCGCGGCTTCAGCCGGGCTCTGGCGTCTCCAGTTGGCGGCATGGGCGGCTTTTGCCGCTTCCGTTTTCGGGGTCTCGCCCATGGCAT
This sequence comes from Puniceispirillales bacterium (SeqCode), assembly GCA_049889655.1. Classification (GTDB taxonomy): domain Bacteria; phylum Pseudomonadota; class Alphaproteobacteria; order Puniceispirillales; family UBA1172; genus UBA1172. The sequence continues at coordinate 45,331 of JBMHCY010000003.1, read as the reverse complement.
AGACCTCGATGATCTCATGGCTGACCGTATCGCGGGCCATGTTGAACCAGCGGCGGCAACCGGCAGCGTGCTGCCAGCGTTCGAGGAACACCCCCTTGGGGTTGTCGCGCAGGAACAGGTATTCCGCAAATTCAGCATCGCTAATGGTGTTTTCAGCCAGTGGCCGGGCGATATGGGCCTCGCCGCCGCAGCTGAATTCCAGCTCGTCTCGGTCACCGCAGTGAGGGCAGGGGATCAACAGCATGGTCAACTCTCCGTCAGATGATGCCGTGGCCGTTAATGGGCCACGCCGGCAGCGCCGTGTTCATCGATCAGCAGGCCGGTTTCAAAACGTTTCAATGAATAGGGCGCGGCAATGGTGTTCGGCCGGTCATTGGCGATCAGATCGGCGAACACATGGCCGGAACCCGGGGTTGCCTTGAACCCGCCTGTCCCCCAGCCGCAATTGAAATAGAGCCCCTCGACATCGGTCTTTGAAAGAATCGGTGAGGCATCGGGGCAGGTGTCCACGATACCGCCCCAGTGGCGCAGCATCCGCAGCCGCGAGAGCACCGGGAACAACTCGACCGCCGCGGCGATCATGTGTTCCGGTACGGGGAAGGAGCCGCGCTGGGCATAGGAATTGTATTTGTCGACACCGGCACCGAGGACCATTTCCCCCTTGTCGGACTGGCTGATATACATATGCACCGCGTTTGACATGATGACGGTATCGAGAATCGGCTTGATTGGCTCTGAGACGAGGGCCTGCAGCGGGCGGCTGGCAATCGGCAGCCGGATCCCGGCCATGGCGGCAAGCACGGAGCAGTGCCCGGCAACAACACAGCCGACCTTCGGGGTCTTGATGAAGCCACGGGTGGTTTCGACACCCTCGATGGTGCTGCCCTTACGGCGCAGCCCGGTGACCTCGCAATTCTGGATGATATCGACACCCAGATCATCCGCCGCCCGGGCATAGCCCCAGGCAACCGCGTCATGGCGGGCTGTCCCGCCACGCTTTTGCAGGAAGCCGCCCATGACCGGATAGCGGATCGACTGGTCGATATTGATGGTCGGGACAAACTTCTTGATCGCGTCCGGGCCGAGCACCTCACTGTCGATGCCGTTGAGCCGGATCGCGTGCACCCGCCGGGACATTTCTCTCAATTCGTGTTCGCTATGGGCGATGGTCAGAACGCCGCGCTGGCTGAACATGATGTTGAAGTTGATATCCTGGGCCAGTCCTTCCCAGAGTTTCAGGGCATGGTCATAGATCGCCGCGCTTTCATCCCACATATAATTCGACCGGATGATGGTCGTGTTGCGGCCGGTGTTACCGCCGCCAAGCCAGCCCTTTTCCACGACAGCAATATTCGTCATGCCGTGGACAGCGGCCAGATAATACGCTGTTGCGAGGCCATGGCCACCGCCACCGACGATGACGGCATCATATTCCGGTTTCGGGTCCGGCGCGCGCCAGGCACGCTGCCAGTTCTGATGGTACGATCCGGCGTTGCGGGCGAGCGAGAACGCCGAATATTTCGGTTTGCCGCCGGGAAGGCCGCGCACACCTCTGTCAGGGCTGTTTGCCATAAGAACACCTCATATACCGCGGGTGAGGATCAATTCGGATTGAAACTAATAGCCGATTATTGTCTGAAAACAAAGCCTGTGCCTGTCTTTATAACGACAGCCCCTCGACCTTCCGCGACATGGTGGAGACGCCGCCACCTTGCCAAGGCCATGAATACGGTTATGATATTCGTAATTCTTTAAGGAGAGGCCGATGCCCGTCATCAATACGATCGCTGACAATCACGATGAAATGACTGCCTGGAGGCGGTATCTCCACGCCCATCCGGAACTCGGTTTCGAGGAACACGCCACCGCCGATTTTATCGCTGAGAAGCTCGAATCGTTCGGTATTGAGGTGCATCGCGGCATGGCCGGGACTGGAGTTGTCGGGATCATCCGGGGGCAGGGCGAAAGCAGCCGCATGATCGGGCTGAGGGCTGATATCGATGCCCTGCCGATCACCGAGGAAAATGATTTTGATCACCTCTCGCAGAATCCCGGGAAAATGCACGCCTGTGGCCATGACGGCCATACCACCATGCTGCTCGGGGCGGCGAAATATCTCGCGGAAACCCGCAACTTTGACGGGGCTGCCGTGCTGATCTTCCAGCCTGCCGAAGAAGGCGGCGGTGGCGGCGAGGTGATGATCAAGGACGGGCTCTTTGATCAGTTTCCCGTGGAAACCGTCTGGGGGATGCACAACTGGCCGGGGCTCGATGTCGGCAAGGTGGTTGTCCAGCGCGAAGCCTCCATGGCAGCGGCGGATATGTTCACCCTGACCATCACCGGCAAGAGCGGCCATGCCGCCATGCCCCACACCACCATCGATCCGATCGTTGCCGGGGCGGCGATTGTCGATGCGTTCCAGTCGATTGTCTCACGCCGTATTGACCCGCTTGATCCGGCTGTGGTTTCCGTGACCCAGTTCCATGCCGGGACCACCCATAATGTTATCCCTGATATCGCCGAGATCACCGGCACGGCTCGCTATGTTCGTAAAGATACCGGGGTCTTTATCAAGCAGCGCCTGCACCACCTGGCGGAGACCGTGGCCGCTGCCCACGATTGCACGGCTGTTCTTGAATGGGAATACGGCTACCCGCCCACGATCAACCATGCCGCCGAGGCTGAACGGGCGGCCGCGGTGATGGAAACGGTGCTCGGCCCGCAATCTGTTGTCTTCGATGCGCCGCCATCCATGGCATCGGAGGATTTCTCCTATATGCTCGAAGCCCGCCCGGGGGCTTATATCTGGCTCGGCGCCGGTGAGGGCGGCCTTGGCTGTATGCTGCACAACGCCCAATACGATTTCAATGACGAGCTGCTGCCGCTGGGAGCCAGTTACTGGGCCCAGCTGGTGGAAAGCGAGCTGCCGCGCTAGATCAGCTCACCTGTGCCAGATCGCTCCAGCGTGTGGTATAGGACGGTGATTTGAAGCGGGACCGCATCCGCCATTTTTCCAGGCCCCGGCGGCCGCGGCTGATGCGTGCCGTGCCGAGCCCTTCTGCTGCGTGAAACAGCGTGCCCTGACCCATGCGGGTATTGACCGTATCAAGCACCGCCATGCGCCGGTCACCGGAACGGCGTTGCTGGCGGCTTGCCTCATCCATGCTGAACAGGCTCATCTGCTCGGCCCCGCCCACCGTCAGTTCGGTCAGCATGACCCCGGCCTTGTGATAGCGGTATCCCTTACGGTAGAGCCGCCGCAGCACGGTGATCGCGCCGCGAATCAGGACAGCGGTATCGCTGGTGGCGGTGTCGAACCCGACCATCGCCGCGTTGCTGTATTGCGGGTCCTGCTGGCGGAATCGGTTGGTGCGGATAAAGACATAGAGCCCGCCCGCCCGGCTCTGCTGGTGACGCAGTTTTTCGGCAGCCCGGGCCGTGTAACTCGCCACGGCCTCCTCAAGGCTTTTCAGATCGCTGATCATGGTCCCGAAACTGCGCGATGACATGATCGTTTGCTTTGGCTGGATTTCCTCAATCTCAAGGCAGGGCTGGCCGTTGAGTTCATGGACGATGCGTTCGCCCACCACGGAAAGCGTCTGCCTGATCTGGCGCGGGCTGGCCCGTTGCAGATCGAGCGCGGTGGTGATCCCCAGTTGCCGCAGCCGCCGCCCCCAGCGTTTCGAAATGCCCCAGATATCCTCGATGGCGATATCGCCGAGGATGCGCGGCATCAGCGCCGGATCATCAAGGATATAAACCCCGTCCGTGGTGTATTTCTTGGCGATGCGGTTGGCGAGTTTGGCCAGTGTCTTGGTGGGGGCAACGCCGACCGACACCGGAATGCCCGTCCATTGCCGGATGGACCGCCGCATGGTCACGAGATGATCCGGCAGCATGGCGCGGTCAAACCCGTCCAGCCCCAGAAAGGCTTCGTCAATCGAATAGACTTCGACCGCCGGGGTGAACTGGCCGAGCGATTCCATCACCCGGGCCGACATATCACCATAAAGAGCGTAATTCGATGAAAACACCGCCACCTTGTTGCGTTTCATCGTGCCTTCATATTCATGCAGGGGGGCGCCCATGGGGATGCCGACAGCCTTGGCTTCATCCGACCGGGCGATGACACAGCCGTCATTGTTCGACAGCACCACCACAGGCTGGCCGTTCAGCCGCGGGTTGAACACCCGCTCGCAGGACGCATAGAAATTGTTGCAGTCGACAAGCGCATAGCACGCCATGGTCCCACCTTCCCATGCTGCGGCGTTCAGACTTTGTGAATGACGCTGGTGACAACACCCCAGATCACCATGTCATTGTCGTCACGGATCCGGATCGGCTCGTAGGAATCGTTTTCCGGCATCAGAATTGTCTGCCCGGATTTGCGGTGCAGGCGCTTGACGGTCAACTGTCCCTCGACTGCGGCGATAACGATCTTGCCGTGGCGCGGCTCAATGCTGCGGTCGACCACCAGAATATCATCTTCATGGATACCGGCCTTGATCATCGAATCACCGCTGACCCGGACAAAGAATGTCGCTGCCGGTCGCTGGATCAGATGTTCATTGAGATCGAGGCTGCCTTCAAGATGGTCATCCGCCGGTGAAGGAAAGCCTGCGGCCACCGCACAGCTGAACAGCGGCAGTTCCATATGCCCCTTCTTGATATACTGCATGACCTGGTCAACCTTGCTGAGCGGAATCCGGATCGGCTTGGTCGCCTCACCGTAGGGGCCCTGGCCTTTCGGGCGTCCGGCACCGGGGCGGGCGCCACCGCGACCGCTGCTGCGGCCACTTTTTTGCAGTTTTTCGGGTAAAGAAGTGGTATCGTCCATGACACAAAACTCATTTCAGCAAAACAAATATAACGAACTTCTAATAGAATAGCGTGCACCTTTCAAAAGGCAAGGCTTTTCTGTGAAGTCGATGCTGTTTCCGGTGCAGTGGTGTTTGCGACAGATTGTCAGCATGCGCTCAAAGGGAGGTGCCGATGACTGATACAAAGGAAAATGCTGCCCAAAAGGCTGCCAGCAGAACAACCAGGGGCGGCTGCCATTGTGGCCGGGTGCAGTTTACTGTCACCGGGGAATTGCGTGACGTTCTCGCCTGTCACTGCCGTGATTGCATGAAACTTGCCGGTAATTCCGTCGCGGCGACGGGGGCGTTGGCGGAAAATGTTGAAATCAGGGGTGATGATCTGAAATGGTATCGCAGTTCAGACTGGGCGGAGAGAGGCTTCTGCCAGCATTGCGGCGGCCAAATGTTTTATCGCATTGATGGCAGCCCCATGATCTCAATCATGGCGGGGATGCTTGATGACCCGACGCAACTAAAATTCGGTGGCCATATTTTTCTGCATGATCATCCAGGGCATCAGCCGCTGGAAGAAAACCCCATTGATCTGCATGAGCAGTTCACAGGTCAGCAGCGCCCTGGAAAGGGCTGAAACTCCGGATTAGACGCGGGGGGCTGGAACCGCGATACAGGCCATGCCGGTCTGGTGCAACTCAAAGCAGGCTTCACGGGCCTGATCTTCGTTGAAACCGCGAAACTGTACCTGCCAGAAGACGACCGAGCCGAACTGGACCGGCCGGACGAGGGCAGGCTGGCGGCGCAGGAAGCTGACCGCGGCGTGCCGAGCATCACGGGCTGCGGTATGGGCGTTGGCCTGGCGGGCAAAACTGCCGATCTGGATACCCCAGTCCTGAACAGGGTTTGGTTTTTCGGCGACCGGATCAGCAAGCACCGGCAGATCAGGCGGTGGGGCAGGCTTGGCCGATGCCGCCAGTGCGATGCTCTTCTGATCGCGGAAAACCTTGATCTGTTTCGGCTTGGGTGGCGGCGGCGCGATGGTGGGGGCTTTCGCCTGACGCAGGGTCGGGGCTTTCAGCGCAGGCAGGCGGTTGAACTGCTTGGTCAGCAGATAGCGCATATGCTTGTCGCGTGATTTACCGGTGCGGCCGCCGAAGACAACCCCGACCAGCCGCGTGCCGTTGCGCTCGACAGTCGCGATCAGGTTGAAACCGGAGGCGTTGGTATAACCTGTCTTGATCCCGTCGGTTCCCTTGTAGTTGCTCAGCAGTTTGTTGTGGTTGCGGAACCGCTTGCCCTTCCAGGAAAAACTTTTTGATTTGAACAGGTGGAAATACTGCGGGAAATCCTTGCGCATGGCGATAGCCAGCCGGGCCATGTCCCGGGCCGTCGAACGCTGCTTTGAATGCGGCAGGCCGGACGCATTGCGGAAAGTGGTGTTGGTCATCCCCAGCGAGCGGGCCTTGCGCGTCATCCGCTTGGCAAACTCACGTTCGGTGCCGCCGATATGTTCGGCGACCACCGTGGCGACATCATTGGCGGATTTGGTGATCAAGGCCATGACAGCATCGCGGGTGCGGATCGTTGAACCGGGGCGCAGCCAGAGTTTCGATGGTGACCGGCCCGCGGCAACCCGGCTCACTTTCATGCGGGTATCAAGGCTCAACCGGCCGGCTTCGATTTCCTCAAAAACGATGTAGAGCGTCATCACCTTGGTCAGCGAGGCGGGGAAAAGCCGCCGGTCGGCATTGCGCGCATACATGACCTTGCCGGTGGTCTCGTTGACGATAATCGAGGCATATTTGGCAAAAGATGGCTGTGGTGAAATCACCACAGCCAGTGCCAACAGTAATGGGAGGAAGAATATCCGGATTCTCATCTTTCAAGATTGCCCATCCAGCAGAAAACCCTTCATTCGCATCATTACCTTAATATAGCGTAAATACCATATTATGTGTAGAAAAAAAATTTACCTACAAGATCGGCCATATTTTCAGGGTTCCCGCGGGGCAGAACAGACCCGGTCGAATGAAACTTTCCTGGTTTTTGCGTCAAGGGGTTTCAAAGGCCGCAGAAATGACAATATAGTAGTAGGAGCAATGAATGGTCAGAAGAGCATAGACACTGAATACAATCACATCTGATCCAGCATGGTGATGGTAAGCATGAGTCAAGACAAAGACAATCAGCCTGGCGGCCCGGATACGGGGCTTGCAACGAAAACCAGGCCAAAGACAAAAAAACCGGCCATGTACAAGGTCATCATGCTCAATGATGACTACACGCCGATGGAATTCGTTGTCATGGTTCTCCAGCATTTCTTCCGGAAATCGCATGATGACGCTACCCAGATCATGCTGCACGTGCATCAGCGCGGTGTCGGTGTCTGTGGAGTTTATACATATGAAGTGGCTGAAACAAAGGCCACGCAGGTCATGGAGCTGGCGCGCAAGAATCAGCACCCGCTCCAGTTGCAGATTGAAAAGGAATAGCATTATGCTGTCTCAGGAACTCGAAGAAACCCTGCGCCGTTCGATGAAACTGGCCGAAGAAAAGGGTCACGAATTTGCCACGCTGGAACATCTGCTGGTTGCGCTCACCGAAGACAGTGACGCCCTCGAAGTGCTGGCTGCCTGCAATGTTGATATCACTGTGCTGCGCGAGGAAATCGAACGGCATCTTGATGATACCCTTGCCAGCATCAGCGTCAAAAACAGCGAAACCCAGCCCACCACCAGTTTCCAGCGTGTCCTGCAACGGGCGGTGATCCACACCCAGTCCTCCGGGCGCGATGTCGCCACCGGGGCCAATGTGCTGATCGCGCTTTTTGCTGAACGTGAAAGCCACGCCGTCTGGGCCCTGCAGCAGCAGAATATGTCTCGGCTTGATGCCGTCACCTATGTCAGCCACGGCATCGCCAAGAACCCTGAGTTCAATTCCGGCAAAGTCAACGCCGAAGGGATGGAGGCCGCTCAGGATGATGCGGCCCAGAGCCAGGATGCCCTTGCAACCTATGCTGTCGATCTCAATGCCAAGGCCGGTGATGGCCGCATTGACCCGCTTATCGGCCGTCAGGCAGAAGTCGACCGGACCATTCAGGTGCTCTGCCGCCGGACAAAGAACAACCCGCTTCTCGTTGGTGACAGCGGTGTCGGCAAGACAGCGATTGCCGAAGGGCTTGCCCGCAAGGTTGTCGAAGGTGAGGTGCCTGATGTCCTGGCCAAGGCCCGCATCTATTCGCTTGATATGGGGGCTCTTCTGGCCGGAACCCGTTATCGCGGTGATTTCGAAGAACGGCTCAAGGCAGTGATGGAACAGGTCTCGCAAGATGACAATGCGATCCTCTTCATTGACGAGATCCATACGATCATCGGTGCCGGGGCGACCAGTGGCGGGGCGATGGATGCTTCCAATCTGCTCAAGCCGGCATTGCAGGAAGGCAAGCTGCGGTGCATCGGTTCAACCACCTACAAGGAATTCCGTGGCTGGTTCGAAAAGGATCGGGCGTTATCGCGGCGGTTCCAGAAAATCGACGTCAACGAACCGGCAGTCGGCGATACCATCAAGATTCTGAGCGGCCTCAAAACTCGGTATGAGGAACACCACGGGGTCCGCTTCACGACAGCCGGGCTGAAGGCAGCGGTTGAACTGTCAGCGCGTTATATCACTGACCGCAAACTGCCGGACAAGGCCATTGACGTGATCGATGAGGCGGCCTCCGCCCAGATGCTGCTGCCGCCGTCGCGCCGCCGCAAGGTTATCGGCCAGAAGGAAATTGAGGCCACTATCGCGACCATGGCCAGGATCCCGCCGCGCAGCGTCAGCCGGGATGACAAAAAGGCTCTGGCCAGCCTTGAAAGTGATCTCAAGCGCATGGTCTATGGCCAGGATGCGGCGATCACGGCCCTTGCCTCAGCGATCAAACTGTCGCGCGCCGGGCTGCGGGAGCCGGAAAAGCCTGTCGGCAATTATCTCTTCAGCGGTCCCACCGGGGTCGGCAAGACCGAAGTCGCCCGTCAACTGGCGGACAGCCTTGGCATCAAACTGATCCGTTTCGATATGTCCGAATACATGGAACGTCATTCGGTCTCGCGGCTGATCGGCGCCCCGCCGGGCTATGTCGGCTTTGATCAGGGCGGTCTGCTCACCGATGCGGTGGACCAGACTCCCCATGCCGTGCTGCTGCTTGACGAGATCGAAAAGGCGCATCCCGATATCTTCAACCTGCTCTTGCAGGTGATGGATAACGGCCGCCTGACCGACCATAACGGCAAGACGATCGATTTCCGCAATGTCATCATCATCATGACCACCAATGCCGGGGCGGCGCAGCTCAGCCGGCAGGCGATCGGCTTTGGCCGGACGATGAATGTCGGGGCTGATACCGAGGCGATCGAAAAGACCTTCACGCCGGAATTCCGCAACCGACTTGATGCGATTATTGCCTTTGCCGGGCTTGCGCCGGAGATTATCCGCCGGGTGGTGGACAAATTCATCCTCCAGCTCGAGGCACAACTGGCTGATCGTGGTGTCACCATCAGCCTCAGCGACAGTGCCCGCGACTGGCTGGCCGAACGCGGCTATGATCCGGCCTACGGGGCGCGTCCGCTTGGCCGTGTTGTTCAGGAATATGTCAAGAAGCCGCTGGCCGAAGAACTGCTCTTTGGGCGGCTGGTGGATGGCGGTATGGCGCTTGTCGATACTGATGCACCGAATGACGCCGGGGATATCGCCGGTCTTGTCATCACCACCGAAACCCCGGATCAGGGTTCCGGCAAGGCAACACGCGAAACCGAAGACGCCTAGATTTCTTCCTGACGGTAGGGCATCCAGCCGCGCAGTTCCTCGGCTTCACGGTCGACCTGCGCGGCTTCCTGTGCCGTATACCGCCGGATCGCATCGGCAAAGCCCTCATGATAGAGATAATGGCTTGACCAGGTCGTCACCGGCTCATAACCGCGCTGGACTTTATGCAGCCCCTGGGCTCCGGCCTCAACCCGTTCAAGCCCCCGCTCAATCGCCGCATCAATCGCCTGATAGTAGCAGGTCTCGAAATGCAGGAAGGGCAGGTCGACCCGGCTGCCCCAGTTGCGCCCGTAGAGCGTATCCGTGCCGATGAAATTGAGCGCCCCGGCAATCGTCTCGCCATCCTTTTCGGCCATGATCAGCAGCACCTTTTCCGCCATGGTGGCGCTGATGGCCTCAAAAAAAGCACGGGTGAGGTAGGCCCCGCCCCATTTCTTTTCGATCGTCGCCAGATAGAAATCATAGAAACGGTCCCAGTCAGCGGCGGTCAGGTCATCACCGCTCAGGTGACGGAAGCGGACACCGTTATCGGCGAGGCTGCGGCGTTCGCGACGCATGGTCTTGCGCTTGCGTGAGGCCATGGTGGCCAGAAAATCATCAAACCCGGCATAGCCGCGATTGTGCCAGTGGAACTGCATCCCCTTGCGCCTGATCCAGCCGCTGCCAGATTGCTCCAGAAGAGCGGCCTCATCACTTTCAAGGAAGGTGATGTGCAGGGATGACAGGTCCATCGCCGCCCCGGCCTTGATCAGACCCTCTGCCAGGGCCAGACGGGCTTCCCCCGGGGCATCGGGGGCAACCATCAGCCGCTGGCCGGGAACCGGGGTAAACGGGATCGCCGACTGCCCCTTCGGATAATAATCACCGCCTGCCCGGGCCCAGGCATTGGCCCAGGCATGGTCAAAGACGTATTCGCCATAGGAATGGGTCTTGACGTAGAACGGCATCACCCCGGCGATGCGGCCGCTGGTATCGGTGAGGCTCAGATGGCGGGGGATCCAGCCTGTTTCGGCAATGGCGGAACCGCTGTCTTCCATGGCGGCAAGCAGGGCATGGCTTTGCAGGGGGTTATCTGCCCCGGCACAGCGATCCCAGGCCGCGGCATCAATGGCGGCCATGCTTTCATGAAAGGTGATGGTCCAGTCGGCGGGGGCGGCAGGTGTGCGATCGTCATCCATGACCTGCAATCTATGGCTGCTGCCGCCCTTGGCAAGCGATTATTCGATTTCGAACATACCTTCGATCTCGACAACACAGCCGAGTGGCAGGGCGCTGGCACCAACTGCGAAACGGGCGTGCTGCCCGGCCTCACCGAAGACATCCCCCATCAGGTCGGAGGCACCATTGATAATCTTGGGCTGGCCGGTGAAATCAGGGGTGGACGCGACAAAGCCACCGAGTTTGACAACGCGCTTGACGCGGTCGAGATCACCGCCGGTGGCCACCTTGACCTGGGCAAGCAGGTTGATCGCGCATTGCCGGGCCTCGGCAATTGCCTGTTCTTCGGTCACGCTGCCATCACCCATATGGCCGGTCACACGCAGTTTGCCATCAACGAACGGCACCTGGCCGGAAACGATAACAAGGTTGCCAGTGGTTACATAGGGCACATAGTTGGCGGCTGGTGCCGGAGCATCCGGGATATCAATCCCGAGTTCAGCCAGACGTGCATCGATTTTTCCTGCCATGATAATCTCCTGTTGCGGTGGTGTGGCCAGGTTCAAGAAAAATGGCGAGGGGGGTTGCCCCTCGCCATCTGATTTAGGCGTTGATCCGTGTCAATGTCCAGCCTTAACTGCAGCCTGTGGTCGAACCGCAGGTGTTGCACTTAAGGCAGGTACCGTTGCGGACAAGGGTGAAGTTGCCGCACTCGGAACAGTTCTCACCTTCATAGCCCTGCATCCGTGCCTGCTTGATCTGGGTGGCGACATCGCTGCCCCCGGTATCGGCTTCGGCGATGCCGGAAGTCACAGCCGCACTTGCAGTCGTTGCAGCCTGGGCTGTTGCCTCACCACCGCCGCCAGCGACCGCGACAGCATCGGAATTGGCTGCCCGGAACATCACGATATTTCGGTTGCGGACAAAGCCAGATGAGATCGTCGCCTTGGCCAGATCGGACTGGCTTTCACCGCCGCCGGTTGTTCCGGCATCGAGATCGTCAGGGTTAACATGGCCGAGATCGGACCGGTCAAGATACGAGATGGCCAGTTCACGGAAGATGTAATCAAGGATCGAGGTCGACATCTTGATCATGTCGTTGCCCTGGACCATCCCCTGCGGTTCGAACCGCGTGAAGGTGAAGGCCTCGACATATTCTTCCAGCGGGACACCGTATTGCAGGCCGATTGAAACCGCGATGGCGAAATTGTTCATCAGTGAGCGGAAAGCGGCGCCTTCCTTGTGCATATCGATGAACAACTCGCCGATCTTGCCGTCTTCGTATTCGCCTGTCCGCAGATAGACCTTGTGGCCGCCGACAATCGCCTTCTGGGTATACCCCTTGCGGCGGTCGGGCAGTTTGTGGCGGGTGGCAACGAAACGCTCGACAATCTTCTCGACAACACGGGTTGTCTGGGCGGCTGCCGGGGCTTCGATGATCTCTTCGATCTCATCCAGATCCTCTTCATCGACAAGTGCGGCTGAAAGAGGCTGGCTGAGTTTCGAGCCGTCACGATAGAGCGCGTTGGCCTTCAGGCCGAGACGCCAGGAAAGCATATAGGCTTCACCGCAATCCTCGACCGTGGCGTTGTTCGGCATATTGATCGTCTTCGAGATCGCCCCGGAAATGAACGGCTGGGCCGCGGCCATCATGGTGATGTGGCTGTCGACACTGAGGAACCGCTTACCAAGGCGGCCACAGGGGTTGGCGCAATCGAAGACGGGCAGATGCTCGTCTTTCAGGTGCGGCGCCCCTTCAAGCGTCATTGCCCCACAGACATGGGTGTTGGCGTGTTCAATTTCATCCTTGCCGAAGCCAAGGGCGGCGAGCATATCGAAATTGAAATCATCCAGTTGGGCATCGGTGAAACCGAGCACATCCTTGCAGAAATCATCGCCGAGGGTGAACCGGTTGAAGGCGAACTTGATATCAAAGGCCGAGGTCAACGCACCGGCCAGTTTTTCAAGCACATCATCGGTGAAGCCCTTGTCCTTGAGCGCGTTGATGCTCACGGACTGGCACCGGTCAAGACTGCCGTGACCGACAGCATAACGGATAATGTCGTCGGTCTGGTCTTCGCTGTAGCCGAGATTGGCAAGGGCTTCCGGCACAACACGGTTGATGATCTTGAAATAGCCGCCGCCAGCCAGTTTCTTGAACTTGACGATGGCAAAATCAGGCTCGATCCCGGTGGTGTCACAATCCATGACGAGGCCGATTGTCCCCGTCGGGGCGATCACCGTTGATTGGGCATTGCGGTAGCCGTGCTTCTCGCCCAGTTCGAGGGCCTTGTCCCAGGCCTCGGCTGCGGCTTCCGGCAGACGGGCATCGGGACAATCACCACCCTTGAGCGGAACCGGCAGGATGCTCAGCCCCTCATAGCCGTCGGCCTTACCATGGGCGGCGAGACGGTGGTTACGCATGACCCGCAGCATATCATCACGGTTTTCGTCAAAGCGCGGGAAGGTGCCCAGTTCGGCTGCAATCTCAGCAGAGGTGGCATAGGCTGTCCCGGTCATGATTGCCGAAAGCGAGGCACAGATCGCCCGGCCTTCATCGCTGTCATAGGAATGCCCGGCAGCCATCAGCAGACCGCCGATATTGGCATAGCCGAGGCCAAGGGTGCGATAGTCATAGGACAGTTGCGCGATTTCCTTGGACGGGAACTGTGCCATCAGTACGGAAATTTCCAGCGTGATCGTCCACAGCCGGCAGGCATGAATATAGGCCTCAACATTGAAACTCTTGTCATCATGGCGGAACTGCATGAGGTTCAGCGACGCAAGGTTACAGGCCGTGTCATCAAGGAACATATATTCCGAACACGGGTTGGAGGCGTTGATCCGGCCACCCTGGGGGCAGGTATGCCATTCGTTGATGGTGCTGTCATACTGCAGGCCCGGATCGGCGCAGGCCCAGGCGGCGTAGGCGATCTTTTCCCACAGTTCACGGGCATTGACCCGCTCGCTGACCTCACCGTCGGTCCGGCGGATCAGATCCCACTCGCTGTTATCCAGCACTTTCTGGAGAAATTCGTTCGAGACCCGGACAGAGTTGTTGGAATTCTGGCCTGCAACGGTCATGTAGGCTTCGGAATCCCAGTCCGTGTCATAGGTGCGGAACTGAATTTCGGTGTAGCCCTGTTCGGCGAACTGGATCACCCGCTGGATGTAGTTTTCGGGGATCATTGCCTTGCGGGCAGCCAGGATGGCCTTCTTCAGCGGCTTGTTTGTCTTGGCGCTGTAGCGGTCTTCCTTGGCGATGCTCTCATCAGTGCAGGCCGCCATGACAGTGTTCATGTGCTGGCTGGCCAGTTTGGACCCGGCCACAAGCGCCGCGACCTTCTGTTCCTCGACCACTTTCCAGTCAACGTAATTGACGATATCCGGATGGTCGACATCGACAGTGACCATCTTGGCGGCGCGGCGGGTTGTCCCGCCGGATTTGATCGCCCCGGCGGCACGGTCACCGATCCGCAGGAAACTCATCAGGCCCGAAGACTTGCCACCGCCGGCAAGCGGCTCGTTCTCGCCGCGCAGGCTGGAAAAGTTGGTGCCTGTCCCGGACCCGTATTTAAAGAGCCGTGCTTCACGCACCCACAGATCCATGATGCCGCCTTCGTTGACGAGGTCATCCCTGATCGACTGGATAAAGCAGGCATGGGGCTGCGGGTGTTCGTAAGCGGATTTGGAACGAGTCAGTTTGCCGGATTTGTAATCGACATAATAATGACCCTGTCCGGCCCCATCGATCCCGTAGGCCCAGTGCAGACCGGTGTTGAACCACTGCGGTGAATTTGGGGCGGCCATCTGCATTGCCAGCATATAGCGCATTTCATCAAAATAGGTCTTGGCGTCTTCCTCGGTTGAGAAATAGCCACCCTTCCAGCCCCAGTAGGTCCAGGTCCCGGCCAGACGGTCATAGACCTGACGGGCGGAGGTCTCACCGACATAGCGTTCATCTTCGGGCAGGTCCTTGAGGGCTTTTTCATCGGGAATCGATCGCCACAGCCAGGACGGCACGGCGTTTTCTTCCACCTTCTTCAACCGGGCAGCAATGCCGGCCTTGCGGAAATACTTCTGTGCCAGAATATCGGTCGCAACCTGAGAAAAGTGAGCGGGCACTTCGACATTCTCAGCCTGGAAGACGATTGTCCCGTCGGGGTTTCTGATCTCACTCGTCGCGTGAACCCATTCCATCGTCTCGTAGGGAGAGGTTTTTTTCTGGGTAAAGTGCCGCGTCAGCTTCATGGTTAAGTCCTTTGTTTTTTCAAAATTAACACTCGATTCACAGGCGATAAAAAAGTCATAAGATGCAGGTTTTTGCCCACATCTTGTGTTAAGCCAAAGATAGGCTACATGATATTGAGGTGTGATCCAATAGAGAATATGGCAGAAAATGTTAAAAATATTATTTTTTTATGGCAGCCCGTCCGGCAGGGCTGTTTCCCCCATGCTTGCCGTTGCCAAGAAGGTGGTCATGCGGTATTGATGAAGGGTGAATCCGATACGGCGTTCAAGGGAGACCGGTGTTGAATTTTGTATCACGACTGATGATCAGCATGACAGCCCGCGCGGTTGGCGAAGATGCTTTCGGCAATCGTTATTATGTATCCCGCAAACCGGGGCGGCTCGGCCGCTTCAAGCGTTTTGTGATCTATAACGGCCAGGCGGAGGCCAGCAAAGTCCCGCCCGAATGGCATGGCTGGCTCCACTACACCGAAGACAGCCCGCCGCCACCTGAAGGTTACGGGCGGCGCCATTGGCAACAGGATCACCTGCCTAACCTGACAGGGACAATCCACGCCCATAAACCCCGCGGCCATCTGCAAAAAGGCGGCCAGAGACCTGCTGCAACCGGGGATTACCAGGCCTGGAAACCCGAATAGACCTGCCGGAAGTGACAAGCGATGACACGCAACACGATTGAAACAGTAATGGGGGCCGTGGTGCTGCTGGTGGCAGGGGGCTTCCTGTGGCTGGCCTATGGCATCACCGGTGTCCAGTCTTCCAGCGGCACGCAACTTTCAGCAGAGTTCGGCAAGATTGGTGGGCTCGGGATCGGTGATGATGTCCGCATCTCGGGGATCACTGTGGGCAAGGTCGTCAGCACGGCACTGAACGAGGAAACTTTCGCCGCCACGGTCACGGTTTCGATCGACAAGCGGATCAATCTTCCCGCCGACAGTTCAGCCCGCATCGTTGCCAGTTCGCTGCTCGGCGGCAACCATATTGAAATCCTGCCCGGCTTTGAAGAAGACCTTCTCGCCGATGGTGACCGGATCTATGATACCCGTGATCCGGTGAACCTCACCGACCTTCTGGGCAAGGCTGTCTTCTCAGGCAGCAACAGCGATGGCTGATCGCCGTCACCGCCCGGTTATCTTTCTGTTTCTCCTTGTTTGTCTGGCGTTCCCGGCCCGTGCTGATTGGCTGCAGGGCAATGTTGCCACGTTGCAGGGGCTCGACAAAATCACCGCTCGGATATCACGGCTGGATGTCGATGTTGCGAGCCCGACAAGGTTCGGGGCCTTGATGATCACCATCCATGCCTGCACCTTCAAGTCACCGGACGAGCCGCCGGAGCACGCAGCCCTGATGGCGATCAACAGTGTTGACCATGATGGCGTTGTTTCGGCAGAACCGCTGTTTCAGGGATGGATGTTTGCGTCATCACCGGCGATCAGCGCGCTTGAACACCCGGTTTACGATATTTCCGTCCTGTCCTGCAGGAAGGAGTGAACGAGGCTTTGATCATCCGCCTCGAGCGGCATTCGGGCATCGACAGCCAGTGCCTGCTGCAGTTTTTGCTGAAAATCCTCGCGCGGGATCTCCCTAACCCCGAACTGTTCGAGATGGGGGCTGGTGAACTGTGTGTCGAGCAGGGTAAAGCCACCGGCATGGAGCCGGGCAAGCAGATGAACCAGCGCGATCTTTGAGGCATCGGTGGCCCGGCTAAACATGGATTCGCCAAAGAACGCCCCCGCCAGGGCAACGCCGTAAAGCCCGCCAACCAGCAGCCGCTGGCCCGTCTCATCGGTATCCCAGACCTCGATCGAATGGCCGAATCCGAGACGGTGCAGGGCGCAGTAGAGTTGCCGGATCGGCGGGTTGATCCAGCTTTCGCTGCGGCTTTCGGTGAGGCTGCGGCAGCCGTCAATCACCGCATCGAACGCCGTATTGATGGTGACATCAAAAGGCCGCTGCCGCACCTTGCGGCGTAACCGGCGGGGAATGGCCGCCCCGGTGATGGGCAGGACGCCCCGCATATCGGGGTCGAT
This sequence comes from Puniceispirillales bacterium (SeqCode), assembly GCA_049889655.1. Classification (GTDB taxonomy): domain Bacteria; phylum Pseudomonadota; class Alphaproteobacteria; order Puniceispirillales; family UBA1172; genus UBA1172. The sequence continues at coordinate 28,272 of JBMHCY010000003.1, read as the reverse complement.
GAAAAAGATCCGCTCATCATCATGGCGTTCGGCCATGGGAAAAACGCCGAGGGCATAAGCCTTGATCAGGGTTTCCGGCGACAGCGCGTGCATCCCCCATCATGCCTGTCGCGGTGCATGGCGGCAAGCGTGTTTCTGCCGGGGACATTGCTGGCGGAAGGCGGCTATTCGGTGCCGGGGGCTTTTGGGTCCTGCTGGCGGGGGAGGAAATCTTCCTCAAGCCAGCGGATCGTGTAATCGCCGCTGATGATATCAGCATCCAGCACCAGTTTCCGGTGCAGATCAAGCGAGGTCGGCATCGGCTCGATGATACATTCCTGAAGTGCCCGCCGCAGCCGGGCGAGGCAGTGCTCGCGCGTCTTGCCGTGGACGATCAGTTTGGCGATCAGGCTGTCGTAATGCGGCGGGATCGCATAGCCGGGATAGAGAAAACTATCCATCCTGACACCGGGGCCGCCCGGGGCGTGGAAATTGGCCACCGTGCCCGGCGTCGGGAAAAAGGTTTCGGGGTGTTCGGCATTGATCCGGCATTCGATGGCATGACCGGTGAACTCAACATCAGCCTGGCTGAAGGAGAGTTTCTCGCCTGCGGCGATGCGAATCTGTTCCTCAACGAGGTCAATGCCGGTGATCTCTTCGGTGATCGGGTGTTCCACCTGCAGGCGGGTGTTCATTTCGATGAAGAAGAATTCCCCGTTCTCATAGAGAAATTCCATGGTCCCGAGGCCAAGATACCCCATTTTCGCAGCGGCATTGGCGGCAATCGCACCGATGCTTGACCGTTCTTTGGGGGTCAGCACAGGCGAGGGGGCTTCTTCGAGCAGTTTCTGGTGTCGCCGCTGAACCGAACATTCGCGCTCACCGAGATGGGCAACATTGCCATGGCTGTCGGCGATGATCTGAATTTCGATATGCCGCGGGTTATCCAGATAGCGTTCCAGATAGACCGTGTCGTCCCCGAATGCGGCCTTGGCTTCGCTGCGGGCCGATGAATAGGCCTCGGCCAGATCATCGGGGCTTGCGGCCACCTTCATGCCGCGCCCACCACCGCCTGAGGCGGCCTTGACAAGAACCGGATAGCCAACCTTCTCTGCCACGGCGCGGGCTTCATCAATGCTGCTGATCGCGCCGTCGGAGCCGGGCACAAGCGGCAGGCCTGCCTCGGCGGCAGTGCGCTTGGCCTCGACTTTGTCCCCCATGGCGATGATGTGCTCGATCCGCGGGCCGATGAATGTCAGGTCATGGGCATCGACAACACGGGCAAAATCAGCGTTCTCGGAAAGGAACCCGACCCCGGGATGGATGGCATCAGCCCCGGTGATCGTCGCAGCGGTGATGATCGCAGGCACATTGAGATAACTGTCACGTGAGGGTGCCTCGCCGATACAGACGCTTTCATCGGCCAGCCGCACATGCATGGCATCGGTATCCGCTGTTGAATGGACGGCGACAGTCTCGATCCCCATATCACGGCAGGCACGCAGAACCCTGAGGGCCACGTCACCACGGTTGGCGATCAGGATTTTCTTGATCATGGCGTATCCTCTCTCTCGCAATCAGTCAATGATAACAAGAGGTTCGCCAAACTCGACCGGTTGGGCGTCACCCACAAGAATGCTGCGGACAACGCCGCCCTTCTGGGCAGTGATCGGGTTCATCACCTTCATGGCTTCAACAATCAGCAGCGTTTGACCGGCTTTGACACTGTCGCCTTCACTGACGAATTGCGCGGCCCCCGGTTCGGGCGAGAGATAGACTGTCCCGACCATTGGCGAGGTGATGGCGTTGGTCAGATCGATCTCGGCTTCGGCTTCCGGGGCAGCAGCCGGGGCCGGGGCCGCCGCTGCCGCAGGGGCCGGAGCCGGAGCCGCGGCAACCGGCGCTGCCATGGCTGCTGCTTTCGACAGGCGGATGCTGACATTTTCAGTGTTGTATTCAAGCTCGACCAGCCCGGCATCTTCCAGAATATCGGTCAGATCACGGACAAGTTGGACGGCCTTGGCATCGGCTGCGGGGGATTTCGGCATCAATTACTCCTTCAGAACGATAGCGGCAACAGCATCAATGGCCAAGAGATAGGATGAGACACCAAACCCGGCAATGACGCCGGTCGCTACCCCGGCGAGATAGGAATGGTGACGGAATTCTTCTCTGGCATGAATGTTTGAAATATGGGTTTCGACCACCGGGCAGGTCACCATGGCAAGGGCATCACGGATGGCAATCGAGGTATGGGTGAACGCCCCGGCATTGATCACAATACCGGCCGGGGGTGCTGTCACCGCTTCATGAATGCGGGCGATCAACGCCGCCTCGTCATTCGATTGGAAAGTGACGCAACCGAGGCCATGGGCTTTCGCCTGCTGGGTGCATTTGTCCTCGATATCGGCCAGTGTTTCATGGCCGTAGATCGAGGCCTCACGCTTGCCCAGCATATTGAGGTTTGGCCCATTGATCAGAAGAATGTCGCGTGATGGTGTCATTGGTGATCGTCCCGTTGAGAGGCGAGTATATCAGCGCCTGCCCGGCGTGTCATCTCAGCCCTTGCGGTTTTCGCGGACTTCCTTGACAAGGGCCTTCATCTCGTCGAGCGAGATTGCCCCGGGGATGAGGGTGTCGCCGATGAGAAATGCCGGTGTTCCCGTAATCTTCAGTTGCTCAGCCATGTTGCGGTTGGCACTGATAATGGCATCGGTATCAATTTTTTCAGCAGCGGCAAGCAGATCTGCCACCGTGGTGCCGCTGTCTTCGGCAATAGTCTCAAAGGCCATGTCATCCAGCCCGCCCTGCCATGTCATCAGCTTGGTATGGAAGGCTTCGAAGAGCCCAAGCTCCCCTGCGCCAAGGGCGAGGATGGCGGCATCAGCCGAGGACTGGGCCAGGATCGGGAATTCCTTGACGACGATGCGGATATCGCTGTCTTCCGCTGTCAGTGCCATCAGCGTGTTGAAACTGCGCTTGCAGTAGCCGCAGTTGTAATCACTGAATTCATAGATGGTCACATCACCATCAGGGTTACCGAGAATGGTGTTGCCGTCATTGGCCCGGACGAGGTTAAAGCCCTGCTCCTGTTCCTGGCGTTGCATTTCGGCAGTGTAATTGCGGACGCTATCGAGGATCAGTTTCGGGTTCTGGGCGATAAATTCTGCCATCTGGCTTTCGGTCGGTGCATTGCCGCCATCAGGGCTGCTGTTGCGGCTTTCGATCATCATCCCGGCCCCGACCCCGAAGGCAACGGCCCCCGCCAGCATGAATGCTATTGCGGTGTTGTTTTTCGGTGTTGCAGCCGGTTCAGCCTTTTTGTTGGATTTTTCAGCCATGGATCGCTCTCTCTTTCCTCTCAATACACTTGTGGTTTTACTGCAAGACGCCCTGTGAGGCAAAGCATTATGGCCCCAATTGGAGCAGGATATCATGGGCCAGACGGCGTTGCTGGTTGTTGGCGTCAGGGTTGGATTTGACCCTTTCGGCCAGTTGCTTTGCCAGATCGGTATTGCCTGTCATCATCGCTTCTTCGGCGAGGGTGATATCGGCCTCGGCAAAGTGACCGGCCCGGCCGAGACTGATCCCCAGCTGGCGTTTCACAAAGGCCCAATTCGGTTCGTTCCGCTGGGCCCGCCTCAGTACGGTGACAGCTTTCTCGATCGATGCCGGATTATCCAGTGCCAGATAGGCCCGGCCGAGCGACAACTCGATCTGCCCGGCATTGATGGTCGGTGACAGATTCTCAAGCGCCTTCAGATACGCCTCGACAGCAGAGGCGGCATCCCCGGAGGCCAGCATGATATCGCCCATGAATTCATAGAAATAGGGATCATCGGGCTGGGCTGTAATCAATTCCTGCATGAATTCACGGGCAGCGTCGAGATCAGAGAGCCGGTGAAAGGCGATCGCGCGTTTGTAGAGGGCGTTGTGATCATCAGTGCCCATCGTGCTGACAAGGACATTGCGCGGCGGCGTGGCCCAGCCTTCGAGTTTTGATTTGAGCCGCTGGTGCAGCCTCGTCATCCATGGTGCTTCCACAGGCGGTGATGTCTCATGGGTGTTGACATGATCCTGAAAGACAGCGCTTCGTTCAAGCGCCCCGGGGTGTGATCTGTAATAGTCAGATTGGCGGGTTTCGGGCAGCATCCGCTGGGATGCGATCTGCCGCATTCTCTCTGCCATAGGGGCAACCGAATACCCCTGGCTTGTCATCAGGCTGATGGCGTATTCATCGGCCACGCCTTCATCCTGGCGCGATCGGGCCATGACGATCTTGCGTGTCTGGTCGGTGCTGCCCGCCATCACCCCGATGGCGGCATCGGCACTGCCTGCAGCCGTCAGTGCCACCGCTGCGACAGCCCCCAGGATGCTGGCCATGCCGGCTTCCCTGATGACGCCCGGGCGCTGATGCACGTGACCGGCGGCGATATGGCCGATTTCATGGGCCAGGACCCCTGCCACCTCGAGCATATTATCGGCCTTCATGATCAGGCCGCTATGCACATAGATAATGCCGTCTGCCATGACAAACGCATTGTATTGCGGTGAGATGACGATCCGGATCTGCAACTTGCCGGGGTTGAGCCCGGCTTCCTTTGCCATCGGCCGGGCAATCCGCAGCAGCCCTGCTTCGAGTTCGGTATCCCTGATCACCGAAGCCTTGGTGACGGCCGGAAACAGCAGCCCCACCAGCAGAAAGAGGGCGGCGAGATGGCGCCAGAAATTTTGCTGTGCTGTCCTTGGCATTTCAGCTCCGATGCGGTATGCCTCTAGATCATATCAGGATGGTCTATCCCATAACACATTTCACGGGAAAATGGTGACATTATGACGGTCAAACTTTCTGCACGATCGGATCTCTCTCCGTTTCTGGTCATGGATGTGATGGCCCGCGCCGCCGCCCTCGAAGCAAGTGGTGCCGATGTCATGCATCTCGAGGTTGGCCAGCCGTCATCGGGGGCACCTGCCCCGGCGATCAAGGCTGTTGTTGAGGCTCTCGATGATCCGGCCAGCCACGGCTATACCATGACCCTTGGGATCGACCCCCTGCGCGAGGGCATAGCCGCCCATTACAGCCGCGTTCACGGGCTTTCGGTGAGCCCGGATAATGTTGTTGTCACGGTCGGCTCCTCGCTGGGTTTCGCCATGGCGTTTCTCAACTGTTTTGATCCCGGCGATACCATCGCCATGACCAATCCCGGTTATTCCGCCTATCGCAACCTGATGGAATCGGTCGGGCTGCGGCCTCTGATGATCGAATTGCGCGGGGCTGAAGGCTGGAAGCTGAGGCCGGAACATCTCGATGCGCTGCCGGAAAAACCTGCCGGGCTGATCATCGCCAGCCCCGCCAACCCCACAGGGGTTGTGCTCAATGCCGAGGAACTGGCAGCGATCACCGGCTGGTGCAGGGACAATGATGTGCGGCTGATCTCTGATGAAATCTATCACGGCATTGCCTTTGGGGTGGATACCCCTTCGGCACTGGCGACCGCCGATGACGCGATTATCATCAATTCATTTTCGAAGTATTTTTCCATGACCGGTCATCGGGTCGGCTGGATGATCGTCCCTGATGATCTTGTCGAGCCGATGGACAGGCTGGCGCAGAATGCGGTGATCTCTGTCCCGACCCTTTCCCAGATCGCGGCGACGGCAGCGATTACCGATCCGGCCTCGATCGCTGAACTCGAAAGCCATATCAGCCGCTATGGCGACAATCTCGATATTCTTCGCAATGAACTCGACCCGCGGCTGTTGCAGGATGTCGCCCCGGTGGAAGGTGCGTTCTATCTCTATGTCCGGACAACAGCCATCGCCGAAGACAGCGTCGTGCTCGCCGACCGGTTGCTCAAGGAAGCCCATGTGGCGACGACAACCGGGGTTGATTTCGATACGGTTCAGGGGCGTGAATATCTGCGGCTGTCCTTTGCCGGATCAACCGCAGATATGAAAGAGGCCTGCCGCCGCATCAACGCCTGGATCGCTGAAAACTGCTGATCAGCTGTTCCACCAGCCCTTTTTCTTGGCTGCCGGTTTGACGGCATCAATATCGACCACCTCGACAGGGGCGGAACTTGCGGTCTCACGGCCTGTGGCTGTTTCCGCTTCCGGGCTGTCACCGGCAGATTTCTTGGCTGCGGCCTTCTTGGCTTTGGTGGCTTTCTTGGCCTTGGTGGCGGTTTTTGCCTTGGCGGCCTTCTTCTTTTTGGCCTTCGGCTTGACCTCGTCTTCACCCCCGGCATTGCCGGCAGCGTCATCACCCGCATCCGCCGCCGCGTCAGCGGTATCAACGGTTTTCGCCTTGGCGGATTTCTTCCGGGTTGCCTTTTTGCGTGCGGTTTTGGGCTTTACTTCCGCAGCATCATCATCGGCCTGATCAGCCGCCACCGGGGCAGCCTCAGCTTGAGGGCTGGCAGGTTGCATCGCGTCATCATCAGCGGCTTCCGCCGCGGGGCTGGACGTATCCGCCTGATCCGCGTTGTCTGCGGTTTCTGCTGCGTTCTCGCCCTGATCGCGCCGCCGCTTGCGGCCACCGCGCTTGCCGCGACGACGGCGACGCTTCGGCTTGTCCTCGCTGTTTTCATCCGAGGTCTCGGCCGGGGCTGCTTCCTCTGCTTGCGGGGCCGCCTCGCTGTCGGCCTCGGCCCCGTTATCACGTTCTTTGCGGCCACCGCGACGACGGCGGTTGCGCGGCTCGGGCTTGTCGGCCTGAGCGGCCGCCAGAACCGGGTCTTCACCGAACCGGACGGCCGGGGCGATGAGACTGTCATCCTGATGCAGGTGGATCGTCATCTCAAAGCGTTCTTCCATGCTGGCGATGACATCACGCTTGTTGTTGAGAATATAGATCGCGATGCTGGCGTTCATGAAGACATGAAGAGCTTCCTGGCGGCCTTTGATCGCTTCGGCTTCAATGCTCCGCAAGACTTGCAGCGCGGCGGATTCAACCGACCGTACCCGCCCGGTTCCCTGACAATGGGGGCAGAGATCACTGACCGTTTCGGCAAGGCTCGGGCGCAGCCGCTGGCGGGACATCTCGAGCAGGCCGAACTGGCTGATGGAGCCGATCTGGATCCGGGCCCGGTCGTTTTTAACCGCCTCTTTCATCTTGCGTTCGACAGCATTCTGGTTGCGGTTGTTTTCCATATCGATGAAATCGATGACAATCAGCCCCGACAGATCACGCTGGCGCAACTGCTGGGCGATTTCCTCTGCCGCTTCAAGGTTGGTCTTGAGCGCGGTTTCCTCAATATTCCGCTCCCTTGTGGCGCGGCCGGAATTGACATCAATGGCAACGAGGGCTTCGGTCTGGTTGATGACAAGATACCCGCCTGATTTGAGCGTCACCTGCGGGTCGTGCATTGCCGACAGCATGGTTTCAACCTGATAACGCTGGAACAGCGGCAACGTGGTGTCCTCATAGGCCTTTACCTTTTTCACATGGCTCGGCATCAGGTTTTTCATGTGGCCGTGGGCGGCCTTGTGGGCATCCGCCCCTTCGACCAGAATTTCATCAACATCGGAGGTGTAGTGATCGCGGATTGCCCGTTTGATCAAATTGCCCTCTTCATGGATCAACGCCGGGGCATTGGATTCCATGGTCAGCGACCTGATATCGTCCCACTGGCGCGACAGATAGGTGAAATCACGGGTGATCTCGGCCTTGGTTCGTTTTGATCCGGCCGTTCGGACAATCACTGCCATCCCCTTGGGGATATCGAGGCTGTTGGTGATGGTCTTCAGTTTCTTGCGGTCGACAGGGTTGCTGATCTTGCGGCTGACACCACCGCCGTGGTGGGTGTTTGGCATCAACACACAGTAACGCCCGGCCAGCGAAAGATAGGTCGTTAATGCCGCGCCTTTGTTGCCGCGCTCTTCCTTGACCACCTGTACCAGCAGGATCTGGCGCTTTGAGATCACTTCCTGGATTTTGTAATGACGGGAAAGCTGGGCCTTGCGGCGGCGTTCCGAGCGCAGGTCTTCGTCACTGTCCTCAGTGCTGTTCTCGCCATTGGTTTCGGCATCAGCATCACCATCAGCTTCGTCCTCAGCAGCGTTTTCGGCTGTTTCTTCAGTCTTGTCCTGATCGTCGCCGTCTTCGCCATCTTCGCGGGCGGCACGCTCTTCTTCCTCGGCGAGCAATTTCTCGCGGTCTTCAATGGGGATACGGTAGTAATCGGGATGGATTTCACTGAACGCCAGAAAACCCTGGCGGTTGCCACCATATTCAACAAAAGCTGCCTGCAAGGAAGGTTCGACCCGTGTTACGCGGGCGAGGTAGACATTTCCTTTCAGTTGTTTGCGGTGGCTGGTTTCGTGATCAAAATCCTCGATCTTGTTGTTGTTGAGCAGCACGACACGGGTTTCGTCGTCCTGACGTGCATCGATAAGCAGTTTTTTGGGCATTGTTTTGACTTTCTTCCGTGCACAGAAGCCCTTCTGGGCGGGCTGCCTTGAGCCGCTCTTCTGTCAACGGATTGTTCGGAAACGAGGCTTCATCTAACGTCATGCCATGCAGAAAAGCCGCTTCCTCAGTGAAGCGGTTTGATGTCTGGTCGATGGCTTTGGCGTTCATGGCCTTGTCTTTCAGCATGGGGTGAGATTTCACCCGCTCTTATTTCGCGATGCCGAATGGTCATCAGCGATAAATCTGGTCTGATCAGGATTAACCCTGATTAAAACAATATAAGGTCAATAATGCTTACTTACAATCATAATCAGCAGACGCTGGCTTTGTCAGGGGATGGGATGGCTTCACATCGGCCCTGGGTTGCGATACAAAACTACGGCGATTGCGGAGGTTAACGTATGCGCAGATTGATCCCTTCAGTGCTTCTGCTCGCCCTGGTCATCCTGGCATGGGTGCAGCCGGTTCTGGCCGAAAACCGTATTCTCGGCCTGCGGAGCGGCAGTTTCGAAGGGGCGGCCCGGCTGGTGATCGAAACATCCGAAGACGTACCGGTATCGTTTTTCCTACTCTCAAGCCCCTGGCGTCTGGTGATCGATATGCCCGCCTCGTCATGGCAGGTGGAGGGCCGCCAGTCTTCCGGTGCCCTGCAAACAGCCCCGCTGAAGGGCTATCGCTATGGCAAGCCGCAGCCTGATATCTCTCGGCTGGTGATTGATCTGAATGCCCCGGCGGCCCCGATCAGGGCGTTTCGGTTGCCGCCACGCAATACCGGCCATCGGCTGGTGATTGATCTCAGCGACCGCGGCGAAACGGCGTTTCAACTGGCGGCACGGGCGCTCAACGCTGCCCACGGCAAACCGCTAGACCTCAAACAGACAGCACCACCCTCGGGGCAGGTGGCGATGCTCAAGCCCGAACCGAAACCGGATCAGCCTCCCCGTGGCCGCAGTGCTTCCGGCATGGCACTGCCCTTGCCGAAACCTGATTTTCTGAAAGAAGGTACAGCCCCACCAGATGCCGCCCGCCCCGGCAAATGGGTGGTGTTCATCGATGCCGGGCATGGCGGCAAAGACCCGGGTGCCATCAGCCCTTCGGGAATTCAGGAAAAAACCATCACCCTCAAGGCGGCCCGCGAACTGGCTCGGCAGCTGAATGCCACCGGCAAGATCATCGCGGTGCTGTCACGGGATGATGATCGCTATCACCGGCTCAGAACCCGGATCAACCTGGCCCGCCGGGAAAAAGCGGATGTCTTTATCTCGCTCCATGCCGATGCCGCGGCCAATAAAAAGGCACGTGGTGTTTCGGTGTTCACGCTGTCCGAAACCGCATCTGACAAGGAAGCGGCCATGCTCGCCGCCCAGGAAAACAAGGCTGATCTGATCGGCGGGCCTGATCTCGATACCACGGACCCGGAAGTGACCTCGGCCCTGCTCGGGATGTTCCAGCGTGAATCGATGAACCAGTCATCGGTGCTGGCCGCCGAGATCATCAAGGCTTTCAAGGGCCTGCCGACGCCGCGCCGTGGCCATCGGTTTGCCGGGTTTGCCGTGCTCAAATCACCGGATGTGCCGTCGGTGCTGATCGAGATGGGTTTTCTGACCAACCGCAAGGATGAACGCAACCTGCAAAGCGAGGCCTACCGTCGTGATCTGATGCAACGGATCACCTGGGCGGTGGTCGCCTATCTCGAAAACAACAACATTCCCGTGCCGCAAACGCTGCCATGACCGGGTTCACAGAATTGCCATCATCGGCTGTCATCATGATAAGATGATTGCATGGAAAGGGTCCGCTGAACGTGCTCGTTGCTGAAAAACGTGAAAGAAAACGGCCCCGCCGTGCCGAAAAGCCTGCCAAGCCGCCGCGCCGCAAAAGCCGGCTGCTGCGGTTTGTGATCGGCTTTGTCTCGCTGTGTCTGCTTGGAATTTTCACGGCTATTGGCGGCATCATGTGGGTTTTCTGGGAATACGGCCGCAACCTGCCCCAATACACCCAGCTGGCGCGCTATGAGCCGCCGGTGGTGACACGTATTCACGCGGGCAACGGTGCGCTCCTTGCAGAATATGCCACCGAAAAGCGGGTTTTCGTACCGGTTACCGAGATGCCGAAGCCTCTGATTGAGGCGTTCCTGTCGGCGGAAGACAAGGGGTTCTATGATCATTTCGGGGTTGATCCGAAAGCCCTTGCCCGGGCGGTGATGACCAATCTGGCCAATCTCGGTTCCGGCCGCCGTCCCATCGGGGCATCCACCATCACCCAGCAGGTGGCGAAGAACTTCCTGCTCACCAACGAAGTTTCGATCGAACGCAAGATCAAAGAAGCCATTCTGGCCATTCGCATGGAACGGGCGTTTTCGAAAGACCAGTTGCTCGAACTCTACATGAACGAGATTTATCTCGGCTTCGGCAGTTACGGTGTGGCTGCTGCCGCGCTCAATTATTATGACAAGGCGCTGGCTGATCTGACGCTGGCTGAGATGGCCTATCTCGCCGCTTTGCCGAAAGCCCCCAACAACTATCACCCGGTCCGCAAATACAAGGCCGCCATCAACCGCCGCAACTGGGTGCTGGGGCAGATGGTCGAAAACGGTTTTGTCACTGCCGAAGAGGCTGCTGCAGCTCGCCAGGAGCCGATCCAGATCAGGCCGCTTTCCGGTGTTGATGGCGCCAATGCCCCGTATTTCGTTGAGGAAGTCCGCCGCCAGATGGCCGAACGCTATGGCGCGGAGGCTTTTTATTCCGGCGGCTATTCAGTGCGGACAACGATTGATCCTGTCCTGCAGCAACGGGCAGACAAGGCGATCATCCAGGGGCTTGAAGCCCTCGATAAACGTCAGGGCTGGCGTGGCCCGCTGGCGCATCTCGACAATCAGGACGAACCGCTTGGGACGATCCTTGGCCGGTTCGGGGCGACCATGCATGAAGGCCGCTACCCGGCGCTTGTCACCGGCGTCACCGCCAAGCAGGCTTTTGTGACGGTGATGACCGGCCGCGATCCGGATGAACCTGATCTCGTCAAGGGCGTGATCCCCTTCGTGCTGGCGGACTGGGCCTATCCCCCGCGCAACAGCAACGGGGTTCGGCCGCGGCCGCTGACGGCGCTGACCGAGGCACTCAGGCGCAACGATATCATTATGGTTCAGCGGCCGGCTGATGTGCCTGACCGGGTGGCCCGGCTCGAAGGCTCGCCTGAGTTTGATCAGAATATCTGGGCCCTGGGGCAGGTGCCGCTCGTCCAGGGGGCGCTGCTGGCGCTTGATCCCCATACCGGCCGGGTGCTGGCAATGACAGGCGGCTACAGCGCCGCCATGAGCGAGTTCAACCGTGCCACCCAGGCTGAACGCCAGCCTGGTTCCGCGTTCAAGCCATTCGTCTATCTGGCGGCTCTCGATAACGGGTTTTCGCCGACAACACGCATTCTCGATGCGCCGCTGGTGGTGGATCAGGGGCCGGGAATGCCGAAATGGAAACCTGCCAACTACACCCGCAAATTCTATGGCCCCAGCATCATGCGGCAGGGGATCGAGCAATCCCGCAACCTGATGACGGCACGCCTCGCCATGGCCATCGGGATGCCGAAGGTGCAGGATTATGCCCGCCGCTTCGGCATCGATGGTGATATGCCGGCGCTGCTGTCGATGTCACTGGGGGCGGGGGAGACGACGCTCATGCAGATGACCGCTGCTTATGGGATGATCGTCAATGGCGGGTCGTTCATCACCCCGGCTCTGGTGGATCGGGTCCAGGATCGTTTCGGGGCGACAGTCTATCGCCATGATCGCCGCGATTGCGGAGGCTGCAGTTTTGCCGCCATTCCTGCCGGGCAGGCCGAACCGCCGCAACTGCCGGATCAGCGCCCCCGCGTCACCGACAAGGCATCCGCCTATCAGATGGTCTCGATGCTTGAGGGGGTAATCAGTCGTGGCACGGGACGGCTGATCGGCAATCTCGATTTTGCTGTGGCAGGCAAGACGGGGACGACCAACGACAACACCAATGCCTGGTTTATCGGCTTCACCCCTGATCTGGTGGTCGGCGTCTATGTCGGCTTCGATACACCGAAACCGCTTGGCAAGCGAGAGACAGGGTCTACCGCTGCGGTGCCGATCTTCGCCAATTTCATGGCTGATGCGATGCAGGACAGGGCCCGGATTCCGTTCCGCCGTCCCGAAGGGGTCAATCTCTATACCATCAACGCGCTCAACGGCCAGCGCGCCCGGCCCGGCGATAAGCAGGTGATCACCGAAGCCTTCAAGCCGGGGCAGCGTCCGCTGGCTGTCGGCAGCAGTGCGGCGGTGATTGATGTGCCCGGCAAGGATACGACGACAGTTGCAGAACCGCTCCCGGGGCTGTATTAACGGGCTTGTTCCTGAATTGACCACCGACCGCCATGCAAGCCGAAACCGAACATAAAGTCACCTCGATCCGTTCCAGCCTGACTCTCCTGCGCCAGCATATCGGCTGGGATCAGGCCGTGGCGCGCCTTGATGAGCTTAACACTGAGGCCGAAGATCAGTCGCTGTGGGATGATCAGGAGCGGGCCCAGAAGGTGATGCGGGAAAAGAACCGTCTCGACCGTCTCATCGGCGGGGTCAGGGAAATCGAGACAGCGCTTGAGGATGCGATTGAACTGATCGCCCTCGGCGAAGAGGAAAACGACACCGATATCGTCGCCGAGGCCGAGGCCAGCCTCACCGAGATTGAGGCGATTGCCTCCAAGCGCCAGATCGAAAGCCTGCTTTCCGGCGAGGCTGATGGCAATGACTGCTTTATCGAGATCAATGCCGGGGCTGGCGGTACCGAAGCTCAGGACTGGGCGGCCATGCTGCAGCGTATGTATGCCCGCTGGGGGGAATCCCGCGGCTACAAGATTGACTATATCGAAGAAAGCCCGGGCGAAGAGGCCGGGCTCAAATCCATCACCATGCGGTTCAACGGGGACAGTGCCTATGGCTGGCTGAAGACGGAGAGCGGTGTCCACCGCCTCGTCAGAATTTCGCCCTATGATTCATCGGCCCGGCGTCACACCAGCTTTGCCTCGGTCTGGGTCTACCCGGTGGTCGATGACACCATCGAGGTCGAAATAGAGGAAAAGGACCTGCGGATCGATACCTATCGCGCCTCCGGGGCGGGTGGCCAGCACGTCAACAAGACCGACAGTGCCATCCGCATCACGCACCTGCCGACCAATATTGTCGTCCAGTGTCAGAATGACCGGTCACAGCATCGCAACAGGGCCACCGCCTTCAATATGCTGAAGGCCCGGCTTTATGAGCTGGAATTGCAGCGGCGCGAGGCGGAGGCCAACGCCTCAGCGGCAAGCAAGACAGAGATCGGCTGGGGCAACCAGATCCGCTCCTATGTCCTGCATCCCTACCAGATGGTCAAGGATCTCCGCACCCAGGTGGAAAAGGGCAACGCCCAGGGCGTGCTCGACGGTGATCTCGATGATTTCATCGAAGCCGGGCTGGCCATGAAGGTCAGCAACCAGCGTCAGGAAGGGGCCTAGCCCCCGATCCCCAGGCTAGATTGCCTTGACGGCCTCGAGCACCTCTTCGGCATGGCCGGGCACCTTGACCTTAGGCCAGGCTTTCAGGATTGTGCCGTCACCACCGATCAGGAAGGTCGCCCGCTGGATGCCCATATAGGTCCGGCCATACATGGATTTTTCAACCCAGACGCCAAACTGCTCACAGATATCGCTGTCATCATCGGCACCGAGGGCGCAGGTCAGTTCATGCTTTTCGCGGAATTTGGCCTGTTTTGCGGCCTTGTCCTTGGAAATACCGATCACCCGCGTGCCGAGGTCATCGAACGCGGCTTTCAGCTGTGAAAACGCGATCGCTTCCTTGGTGCAGCCTGACGTATCAGCCTTGGGGAAGAAAAACACCACCACCGGGCCCGTGGCATCGGCAAGCGCAAATGTGCCGTCGTCGGTAGTGATGGAAAAATCGGGAGCCTTGTCGCCTTCGCTGAGCATGGTTACGTCCTTTCGCGTCCTTTGGCAGATATGTTTTGCTGACATGATGCTGCCGAATTTGTGCTATATCTTTATGAGTGATGTCATGGAAAGATATAGGGTCATGATCGGCAGGAAAAAAGGGGTGGCAGTGCATTGGCGTCAGATGGCGACCGGGCAACGGGGGCTGGCTTCTTGGTCATGAAAAACCGAAAGATCATGGCGGCCGTTTTCGTGGTCATGCTGCTCACCGCTGCGCTCGGCGGTTATGGTTTTAGCATCTGGCGTCAGGTGGATGCGGCCGGCGGCCTGACCATGTTCATCCAGAACAAGCTGAGCCAGCGTGCTGAAGGTGTTTTTGGCAGTATCGAGAAAGCCGAACTTGAATTCAGCGTCTCGACCCTGCCGGTGCGGCTCAAAGCCAGCAATATCCGGCTCAATGCCTCTGATACGATCATCGTGCTGCCGCAGTCCGAATTCCGGTTCAGTTTTGTCAACCTGCTGCTGGGCAACCTGACCCCCACAGAGATGAGCCTGTCCGGCCTCGAGATCGAGATCGAGCAGGGCTCCAAGGGCTGGCACGCCGGGCCGTCGATGGCGCTGCTGACCTCGCTCGTTGATGACGACAACGCCATCTCGGGTGGCCCGCTCACTGCGATCAGGTCACTGTTTGTCGATGATGCCAAATTGCGGATCATGCGTAACCCTGATCCGGCTGACGTGGCGCGGATTGACTGGATCGAAATTGAACCGATCGCCATCACCCTCAGCAAGAAGAACAATGTGTTTCAGGGCAAGATCAATGCCAGTGATGCGGTGGGCGGGGCGTTCGAGATCGATTTCACCGGCAACGCCGCCGGAACTGATCTCAATTTCTCGGCCACGCTTTCCGAGATCAATGCCACGGAAATCTACCCCTATCTTGGTATCGATGTGCCGGAGATCAGCAGCCTCGGGCTGGTGACGGGAAGGCTGGCGATGAGCGTCCGCGACCGCCGTCTGCAACAGATCAGCGGTGATCTTGTCAGCACTGACGGCAAGACAGCTCTGCCCGGATACGGTGATATTGATTTTGCCAGTGCCAATATCATCTTTGCCCATGATGTCGTGCTCGATACGCTGACCATCAGCAACCTTGATCTGGCAACGCGGAATTTCTCAGACCGCCCCGACGGACGGCTGACCATTGCCGGTCAGGTCCGCAATCTCATGCAGCCCCGGCCAACCCTGATCGCCAATATCAAGGGCAGCAATTTCTCGTTTGGCCGGGTGATCGAACTGTGGCCGGAAAGCGCTGAAAGCGCGCTCCGCCAGACCGTCAAAGAAAGCCTTGATGGTGGCCGTGTCAGCTCTTTCGGGATCGATACCGTGGGGGTGATCAACCGGGCGGAGAAGGTGTTCGAAGTCTCAACGCTGGACCTGATCAGTGATGTGCGGCAGGTGCGTCTCGAAACAGGTTTCGGGCCGATCGACCGCCTCGTGGGTTCGCTTTCCGCCCGGTTTGAGATGTCGATCGACAAGGATGGCAGTATTGATCACGGGGTTGCCAATTTCCTGCTCACCGATGCGCTGCTGCTGCCCAAAGGGTCTTCCCGCAAGATTGATCTCGAAGGTGTTGAGGTCAGAACACGGCTGGACGGCAACACCATTCAGGTGACCCGGGCCGCGGTTGATGCCCGGGCATTGGGCCAGCTGGCGATGTTTGCCGAAGTTGATATCACCTCTGACTGGCATCCCCACCGGTTCGATATGGAAGTCAGGGCCGAGCAGGTCGATACCCAGCTGGTGACCGAGCTCTGGCCCCGGTCGCTGTGGGCGCGAACACGGCAATGGGTGGAAAACCGAATTGATGGCGGCACCATCAACGGGCTGAAGCTGAAGGGCGGGTTTGATCTGCCCGAAAGTGAACCGATGAAGGTCATTTATCTGGAAGGTGAAGCTCAGATTGCCGATACCGAACTGACCTATCTGACGACCATGCCGCCGCTGGAAAACACCTGGGCCCGCGTCAATTTTCAGGGAACCTCGTTCCGGGCGGATATCGACAGCGGCACCGTTGAAGGGCTCGATCTTGCCGGCAGCCGGTTCATCATGCGCCCCACCGCCGCCGGGCCTGAAGCTGATCTGGCGCTGATCGCCACCGGTGATTTTGGCGGGGCGATGCGCCTGCTTGATCATCCCCGCCTCGATGTGCTCAATGCCGCCGGCCTGCAGCCGACAAATGCCGAAGGCCAGATCGACCTGACCATGGGGCTCAAATGGATAATACCGAAAAGTGGCGAAACGGTGAGCACCCGTGGCGGGGTTGCGATCAATGCCACCGCTTCGGTCGAAGACATGGCACTCGATAACCTGCCCTACCAGACAGATATCCGTGGCGGCATGATGGATATCGTCTACCTCAACCGCAAATTGAGCATCAGCGGCCGGGGCAGTTTCAGCGGCGTGCCGGGGTTTGTCAGTCTTGATCGTTATCCGGACCAGCAGGTCGAGATGGATCTGGCGCTCAGCCGTTCCGACGCCCTCACCGATCTCATCAACACTCGGGCCGGGCTTGATCTGGGAGGCCAGGCCGGGGGGGCGGTCAAGATTCGCCGCGAAGCAGCGTCGCCGGACCTGCAGCTTGACGTGAACCTTGATCTGGATGAAACCAGCCTCAATATCCGCCGCCTCGGTGTTGTCAAACTCCCCGGTGAGCGGGCCCGGCTCGATGCCATGTTGCGGATCAGTGACGGCCAGATTGAAACCATTGGCGATATCAATCTCGACAGCGATGTCCTGCGCGCTCGGGGGCAGATCAGTTTTGATGAAACAGGCCGTTTTCTGGGGGCCTTCTTTGATGAAATGGCGTGGCCGGGCAATGATATTTCCTTTGTGACGATCGAGCGCAGCGGCGATGATGTGCTGACCATCTCAGCCAGTGCCGAGCTGATCGATCTCACGCCGCTGCGGCGAGAGGAAAGCCCCGGTGAAGGGTTTGCGATGACCGTGGACCTGACCGCCGACCGGATCATCCTCGACCAGATGGTGACACTTTCCGGTAATGTTTCCTTCACCACGGATAAAGACGGTCAGGGCAAGGCTGATTTTCTCGGCGGGTTGTTTCTTAAGAACAAAGAATTCATGACAGAAGCAGCCTTCACGGCACTTTTCGGTGGCGGCAATGATCTGCTGGAAGGCCGCGGGCTTGTCGGGGGGGCGGAAGCATCGATCACGCTCAGCCCGGCCGATGACGGCGGCAACCTGATGGTGTTGCGCTCGAACAATGCCGGACAAGTGCTCAAATCGCTCAAGGTGCTTGATGCCATCCGCGGCGGCAAACTCAACATGGTTGTCCATTTCCGCTCAGATGATACCGGTGTCTTTGATGCGGATTTTGAGCTGGAAGATTTCAGGGTGATCGAAGCCCCCCGTGCTGTCCGAATGATGTCGGTGCTTAGCCTTGCCGGTCTCTATTCCCTCATTGAAGGTGATGGCACTTTCTTTGATCTTGGCCATGCCCGCATTGAGGTCATGCCCGGCCGCCAGATCATTCATCAGGCCCGGGCCTCGGGGGAGGCGCTGGCGGTTGATCTCGTCGGGGTTATTGATACGGAAAGACAGGAGCTCGAAGTCAGCGGCATGCTGCTGCCTGTCTATGGCATCACCAAACTCATCGGCAAGGTTCCGCTGATCAGCGAGATTGTCACCGGGCTTGAAAATGAAGGCATCTTTGTTACCCAGTTTTCAATTACCGGGCCGGTGAGTGAGCCTGAGAACAATGTCAATCTTTCCAGCATCGTCCCCGGGCTTTTCCGTGATGTCTTCAGCCCGGACTGGATCAGGCGTGAACGCGAAAGACTGATCGGTGATAACGTGACCGCCGACAACACCAGTGCCGCGCAATAGCCGGGCTGGTGGTCAGTCTGGCTTTTTCAGGATAACGTGGCGTTTCTTGCCGGCTGACAGTTTGGCCTTGCCGTCTTTATCAAAATCGGCAGCACTGATCTGCTGATCTTCATCATTGATGACAGCATCGTTGAGCCGTGCCCCGCCGCCCCGCATCAGCCGCCTGGCTTCACCGCCAGACATCCCGAAAGCAGCCCGGAAGGCGTCGATAATCCCCATGTCGGGGCTGTCGATCTCAACTTGCGGCAGGCCCTCGGCCAGTGCCCCTTCGGCAAATGCTTTCTGAGCTGTGGCCGCAGCCTCGGCCGCGGCTTCCGGCGAATGGCAAAGGCTGGTGACTTCATTGGCGAGGATAATCTTGGCTTCGTTGATGGCGCTGCCTTCGAGCTTTTCCAGCCGGTTGATCTCGTCCAGCGGCAATTCGGTGAAGAGCCGCAGGAACCGGCCGACATCGGCATCCTCAGTATTGCGCCAGTATTGCCAGAAATCCCAAACCGGCAGTTTCTCGGTATTGAGCCAGATCGCCCCTTGTGCCGATTTGCCCATCTTGGCCCCTGAGGCCGTGGTGATCAGCGGTGAGGTCAGGCCGAAGACTTCCTGATTATCGACCCGGCGGGTCAGATCAACCCCGGTGACGATATTTCCCCACTGGTCAGAGCCGCCCATCTGCAGCATACAGCCGTAACGGCGGCGCAGTTCCATGAAATCATAGGCCTGCAGGATGGCATAGTTGAATTCAAGGAAGCTCAGCGGCTGCTCACGCTCGAGCCGCAGTTTGACGCTGTCCATCGAAAGCATCCGGTTGACCGAGAAATGCATCCCGAAATTCCGCAGGAAGGGAATGTATTCCAGCTGGTCGAGCCATTCGGCATTGTCGACCATGACAGCATCAGCCGGGCCATCGCCGAAAGTCAGGAATTTTTCAAATATCCTGCGGATACCGTTTTTGTTGTTCTCGATATCCTGGTCGGAAAGCAGGGGCCGCTGGGTATCCTTGCCGGAAGGATCGCCGATCTTGGTCGTGCCGCCGCCCATAAGCACAATCGGCTTATGGCCTGATTTCTGCAGCAGGCGAAGCATCATGATTTGGACAAGCGAGCCGACATGGAGGCTGTCGGCAGTGCAGTCAAAGCCGATATAGGCCGGGATCAGGCGTTCCGCCATGATCTCATCGAGGGCTTCGAGCCCTGTTGCCTGATGCATATAGCCGCGATCGGTGACGGTCTGGATGAAGGATGAAGAATAGGCCATCTGCTCAAACGCTCCGCTGGCAGGTCTAGACAGGGTCGACAGGCTGGCTGATATCGCCGACAGCCTCATCGAGGTAATCACCCATCTCGCCGATCAGCGCATCCAGATGGCTGGTGAAGAAATGGTTGGCATCCGGCACAACCCGGAGGTCGATCTTGACCCCGCGCTGGGTCTGGATACGGTCAACCAGCCGCGTTACCGCATCGGCGGGCACAACCCCGTCAGCCTCGCCATGGACAACCAGCCCCGATGAAGGGCAGGGGGCGAGGAACGAGAAATCCTTTTCGGTTGCCGGTGGGGTGACCGCGATGAAGCCGACGATTTCCGGCCGCCGCATCATCAGCTGCATCCCGATCCAGGAGCCGAAGGAAAACCCGGCCACCCAGCATGATCGGGCGTTGGGGCACTGGTTCTCGATCCAGTCGAGCGCCGTTGCCGCATCGGAAAGTTCACCTTCACCATTGTTGTAGGTCCCCATGGACCGGCCGACGCCGCGGAAATTGAACCGCAATACAGAAAAGCCGCGCTCCTGAAAATGCTTGTACATGGCCAGCGAGACACGGTTGTTCATGTTGCCGCCACGGTTCGGTTCCGGATGGAGAATAAGCGCAAGAGGGGCGGTCGGGTCCGCGGCAGGCATGAATCGGGCTTCAATGCGGCCTTCGGGACCGTTGATAATGACTTCAGGCATGATGGGTCCGTCCAAATCAGAGAATAGTGTTCTATATCAGCAGATCGTGAAAATTCCAAGACCAAGCTGACGCTCAGGTTCTGCCCCGGTTGATCCTGTGGCATGACCTTGGAGTTGAAACATCCACAATAATTACAATATAATGAGGGAGAGACGACGAAAAGGCGCAAGCGCATGATTTCCGCATTCCTGGAAGAATTGAATTCAGTGATCGACCGCGATCCGGCGGCCGGCGGTAAGCTCAGCGTGCTGTTGCTCTACCCGTCAGTGCACGTCATGCTTGTCTATCGCCTCGCGCATCGGCTTTGGCAGTGGCGGCTTCACGTCGTTGCCCGGGCTCTCATGCAGATTGCCCGCATCCTGACCGGGATTGAGATTCACCCCGGGGCGAAAATCGGGCGGCGGTTCTTCATCGACCACGGCATGGGTGTCGTGATCGGCGAGACAGCCGAAATCGGTGATGATGTAACCTTCTATCACGGCGTCACCCTTGGCGGCGTCATGCCGAGTGTCGACAGCGACAGCCAGCGCATGGTCAAACGCCACCCGACGGTGGGTGACGGGGTGATCATCGGTGCCGGGGCGCAGGTGCTGGGGCCGATCACGGTGGGGCGTTGTGCCCGTATCGGTGCCAATTCCGTCGTCGTCAAGGATGTGGCCGAATGCATCACCGTCACCGGTATTCCCGCACGGCCGGTATCGTCGCGCAAGCCTGAGGCCAACCCGGCTTTCCGCGCCTATGGTACCGCCGAGGAAAATTCGATCGACAGCCGCGAGCTGGCTATCCGCGGCCTGCTTGATGAAGTTCAGTCCCTGCGGTCTCGCCTCAATGCCCTTGAAGGTGAGGTCAAGCAGGATGAAGACAATGCTGATCTGGGGATTGTCACCCCTGAGGGCACCTCGGGGTCGGACAAAACCAAATCGTGCTAGAAACCTATCTGGATTATAACGCCACCGCCCCGTTGCGGCCGGAGGCCAGAGACGCCATGATCGCCGTGCTCGATGCCCCGGCGAACCCGTCTTCGGTGCACGGCTTCGGCCAGCAGGCACGGCTCAAGGTCGAAGATGCCCGCGCCCGGGTTGCCGGGCTTGCCAGGGCGATGCCGGAAGAGTTGATCTTCACCTCAGGCGGGACCGAAGCCAATGCCATGGCGTTGATGCGGGACTGGCCGCAGGTCTTTGTCGGTGCGACCGAACACGCCGCTGTGCTGGAAGCGGCCCCGGGGGCGGTGCAGCTCAAGGTTGATCCCGAAGGCCGGGTTGATCTGATCAGCCTGGAGGCGGCCCTTGCCGATGCCCCAGAGGGCAGTCTTGTTTCGGTGATGGCGGCCAATAACGAAACCGGGGTCATTCAGCCGCTGGCGGAGATTATCGCCGTGGCCCGCCGCCACGGGGCTTTTGTCCATAGCGATGCGGTGCAGGGTTTCGGCAAGATCCCGCTTGATTTCGCCAGGCTCGGGCTTGATCTGATGTCTCTTTCCGCCCACAAGATCGGCGGGCCGACAGGCATCGGGGTGCTGATCCAGCGTGAAGGCATTGCTGCCAATCCGCTCAGCCGCGGTGGCGGGCAGGAACGCAACCGCCGTCCGGGGACAGAAAATGTTGCCGGGATTGTCGGGTTCGGTGCGGCGGCAGATGCTGCTGATCCGGCGGGGTTTGCCGCCCATTGCCAGCCGTTGCGGGATCACCTCGAGGCCCGTATCAAGGCCGGGCTCAGTGATGCAGTCATTATCGCCGAGGCCGCACCACGGCTGGCCAATACCACCTGCCTTGCACTGCCCGGTCGCGGTGCCGAAACCCAGGTGATGGCGCTTGATCTGGCCGGTATCGCGGTCAGTGCCGGGGCAGCCTGCTCTTCGGGTAAAGTGCGGACAAGCCATGTGCTGGAGGCCATGGGCGCGGCTGATCTTGCCGGTTGTGCGATCAGGATTTCATCGGGATGGGCAACCACTGCCGACGATATCGAAAGGCTTGCCGAAGCCCTGATCAATCTCTAT
Organism: Puniceispirillales bacterium (SeqCode); assembly: GCA_049889655.1. GTDB lineage: Bacteria > Pseudomonadota > Alphaproteobacteria > Puniceispirillales > UBA1172 > UBA1172. The sequence continues at coordinate 6,089 of JBMHCY010000003.1, read as the reverse complement.
AAGCATTCCTGATTTTAAACCACAGGCAGAAGGGTCAGATCATGCCATCAATAACTTATGTGAAACGTGACGGTTCGGAAGTGACGCTTGATGCGGATAACGGTCTTACGGTGATGGAAATCGGCCGTGACAACGGCATCGGCATTGAGGGGACCTGCGGCGGCAGCCTTTCCTGCGCCACCTGTCATGTTGTTGTTGATGAGGCCTGGGTCGAGGCCACGGGCAAGCCGTCTCTCGACGAAGAGGATATGCTGGATCTGGCCTTCGGGCTGGAGGCCACCTCGCGGCTTGGCTGCCAGATCACCATGAGCGATGCGCTGGACGGGCTCAAGGTTCGCCTGCCCGACGACGATTAAGGAGACGTGATGGACGGGGCCGGTTCCAACGGGCTGAATTCTCTCGGCTTTGATGCGGCCCCGGCGGAGACGCGTGTCGTCGTCGCCATGTCCGGCGGTGTCGATAGCTCCGTGACAGCGGCGCTTCTCCACGAAGCCGGCTATGATGTTGTCGGCATCACCCTGCAGCTCTATGACCACGGTGAAGCGATCCGCAGCAAGGGGGCCTGCTGTGCCGGGATCGATATTCACGATGCGCGCAATGTCGCCGCCCGGCTTGGGTTCAAACACTATGTGCTCGATTACGAATCCCGCTTTCGCCAGCAGGTGATGGATGATTTTGCCGACAGTTACCTGCGCGGCGAAACCCCGATCCCCTGCGTGCGCTGCAACCAGACGGTCAAGTTCACCGATCTCCTGGCCACGGCCCGTGATCTTGGTGCTGATTGCCTCGCCACCGGTCATTATGTCCGCCGCGTGATGGAAGACGGCCACCCGGTACTGCGTCGCGGTCTCGATGCGGGCAAGGATCAATCCTATTTCCTGTTTGCCACGACCCCGGACCAGCTCGATTATCTCCGCTTTCCGCTTGGCGGTATGGACAAGAACGAAACCCGTGATCATGCCCGCCGTTTCGGGCTTTCGGTGGCGGAAAAGCCGGATAGTCAGGATATCTGTTTTGTGCCCAATGGCCGGTATGGTGATGTGGTTCGGCGGCTGCGCCCCGGGGCGGTCGAACCGGGCGAGATCATCTATCATGACGGCACTGTGCTGGGGCGGCATGACGGCGTCATCGATTACACGATCGGCCAGCGCAAGGGGCTCGGGATCGGCGGCATCAAGGACCGTGATGAAGCCGATGGCCCGCTCTATGTGATCGGCATCAACCCCGAAAAGCATCAGGTGATTGTTGGCGAGCGGGAGATGCTCGCCTGCCGCAAGGTGCTGATCAATGCCGTCAACTGGCTTGGTGGTGAGGCCCCGAAGGCAGATCAGCCGGTGCTCGCCCGGCTCCGCAACACGGCCCCGGCCATGCCTGCGCGACTGACAGGCTGGCCCCATGCTAAAGATGGTGTCTATGCGCCTGAAGGTGTTGCCGAGATCACCCTTGATATGCCGCAGTTCGGGATCGCCACGGGCCAGGCAGCGGCGCTCTATGATGCTGCCGACCCCGACCGCCTGCTGGGCGGCGGCTGGATCACCGCTGCCCCCACGGGGACGTGACTTAGCACACCTTTGGCTTGACGCGTTTGCCGCCCGTGATACGCTTCATGGGGCTAGGCACATTCCGAGGTGTTTGATGATTACAGCAGTTTCAATCGGTGATAATGGCGGCAGTCTGCACTGCACCGGTGATGATGGCCGGGTGATGCGGTTTCACGCCATCTGGCTGCGCGACAACGCGCCTGATGCGGAAACCCGCGCCCCGGGCAATGGCCAGCGGCTTATCACCATTCAGGATATTCCGGAAAACGTCATGATCAGAAATGCCCGGCTTGAAGGCGAGGCTGTCAGCATCGGCTTTTCGGACCGTGATGCCGATATTCCCTTTGCGGCAGACTGGCTGCTCGCCCATGCCTATGATCAGCCCGATGCCGCCCGCCAGTGCTGGTTTGCTGATCATATCGAAACCTGGGATGCAGGGCTGGGGGAGGCGATGGCTGTCGCGTCATTTGCCGATGTCCGGGATGATGCGGAAGCCCGTTACCGCTGGCTCAAGGGGCTGGCCCGCCACGGCTTTGCCAAACTGGAAGACGGCCCGGTGAAAAGCGGCGCGCTGCTCGATGTGGCGGGGCTCTTCGGCTATGTCCGTGAGACCAATTACGGCAAGTGGTTCGAGGTGCGGACAGAGGTCAACCCTGTCAACCTCGCCTATACCGGGCTCGGCCTGCAGGCGCATACCGACAATCCCTACCGTGATCCGGTGCCGTCGATGCAGATTCTCTACTGCCTTGAAAATTCAGCAACGGGCGGTGACAGCATCGTCGTTGATGGGTTCCGGGCGGCACAGCGGCTGTTTGAAGAAGACCCTGAGGCCTACGGGCTTCTGGCCGGGCATTGTGCGCGGTTCTCTTATGAGGGCAGCAGCGGTGTCGCACTCCATGCCCGCAAGCCGATGATCGAGACAACCCCCGATGGCGAAGTGGTGACGATCCGCTTCAACAACCGGTCGGCGGCGGCGCTCACCGATATCCCCTATGACCGGATGCAGGATTATTACGCTGCCTGGCGTCGCTTTGCGGCGATCATTGAGGACCCGGCGATGGAGATCAGTTTCAAACTCGCACCGGGGGAAAGTTTTGTTGTCGATAACACCCGCGTGCTTCATGCCCGCAAGGGCTATAGCGGCGAGGGCTCGCGCTGGTTGCAGGGTTGCTATCCTGATAAGGACGGGCTCCATTCAACGCTGGCCGCTATGGAAAAGGAAAGGGAAAGCCATGAAGGATGAAACCGAACGCCGCGCTGTCATCGACAAGATTGTCGAAATCTTTCGCGAGAACGGGGCCGAGGAATATCTCGGCGAGCCCGTAACCATGGCCGAGCATATGCTCCAGACAGCGTATTTCACCGCCGAGGCCGGTGGTGAGGAAGACGCGGTGGTGGCGGCATTGATCCACGATATCGGGCATTTCACCTCAAAACTGGGGTCGTTTGCCATGAATGATGTCATGGACAGGATGCACGAGGATGCCGGGGCGATGCTGCTGGAGGGCGTCTTCCCGCAGGTTGTGGTGGATTGCGTCAAGCATCATGTGGCGGCGAAACGCTATCTCTGCGCTGTGGATGAGGCGTATCATGCCGGGCTTTCCGATGCCTCGAAGCATTCGCTGAAACTGCAGGGCGGGCCCATGGATGCAGATGAACGCCAGGCCTTTGAGGCGATCCCCGGGGTGGACAAGATCCTGCTTGTGCGCCGCTGTGATGATCAGGGCAAGGTGCCGGGGATGGATGTGCCGCCGCTGGAAGATTACCTGCCGATGCTCTACAGAACGGCGGGGCTGGCCGCCTGAGGCGGGGCGGGGTGACGGCTCCCCGGGATGGGATCAAGGCTGATGATTTGTCTGGCCCGAGGCAGCGATTTGCGCTTGACCGGAGAGACGGCATCGCCTAGAAAATGGAGCACCTTGAGACCAGTTCTCTCTCTGGGGCGGAGTAGCTCAGTTGGTTAGAGCAGCGGAATCATAATCCGCGTGTCGGGGGTTCAAGTCCCTCCTCCGCTACCATCGCCACAATACAGTTTATTTCAGCGCGTTGATGAGTAATTCAACAGCACGCTCCTGTGCCAGGACAGACCGCTGATTTTTGATACCTTCACGATGTTTGCAAGGTTTTTGAATGGCTTTCATTAGGTGGGCCTCATCTTTGTTTGTGTAGGATTTGTTTTGTAACCTGATTTCATTGGCAGTCATTTCGATGAAACAGCTGAAGTGGCTTTCTGATGAAATCACTATGCTGTCATTGACGCGGAACCAGCCATGGGCGACGTCTTTGATAAATTCATGATCACTGTCCAGGCCTTTATCGTGCTGATATTCCATATGCTTCATACACAATTTTTCAGGTGTTGAAAGATCATCTGTACCCCAAAGATTGAAAACTTTATAATCAGCTTTAGGGTCAGCAGGGGACACAAAACACGGCCCATATTGATTGAGGGCAAAAACAAAGTCCTTCTTACCAATTTTAAATTTTTCCGTTAATGACTGACTGGCTGTCATCAGTGATGACATCCCCCCCAATGAAAACCCTGTAACAGCAACTTTGTTTTCATCAAAGCGGGGATCAGACTCAATAAAATGCAACACTCTGTAGGCATCTGAAACCTGATCAAAAATGTTAGACTTGGTAAGCCGTTCCTTGTAGGTGAGCCATTTAAGCCCTCTTGAGTTATAGGAATAAACACCAATCCAGGCGATTCCCTGATCAACAAGATACTGCCCAAGTTCAGCATCTGTATCCTGCATATTGCCTGATCCGTGTAGGATCACCACAGTGGGGAAGGGGCCTTCTCCATCAGGAATACCTGTTTTAATTTGCAGTTTGATGGGGATATTGTGGCTTTCGTTCATTTGCCCGTTAATGTCAATCGCATCAATTTCGATGTAATTTGATCCCTGCGTTTCTGAAGGTTCACCAGAACAATCGAAAACGAGGAATTCGTAATTGTTTTGCCACTTTGGATGATTGTCAGGGAATGAATAAACGCCTTCATAATCAGAAACTTTTTCAACCACACGATAGGTCGGTCCATCAGTTGTGACAAAGGCCTGATGCTTTGCCTTTTTGGACGTATAAGGAGTAAACCATCCGTTCAACTGATTATTTGCGTCAAACCACAGACGCGTTGAAAAACTAATTTTTTCCTGCTTGCCAAACCCTTCCATTTTGTCAAATGAAATTCTTCTATCGCCGCTTGTGTCAGCAGCTTGAATGATGACACTGCCCATAGAATATCGACCTTTATATGGCTTGCCTTTATCATCAAGGCCACTTTTATCAATCGCATATGAGCACAACTTGTCTTCCTGACTGTCAGGATTAGACAAGGCTGTTTCTGTGGTTTGGGCCTGGTGAGGCATAAGAAAGAGCCGGGAAGCTTCCGAAAAAAAGTGATAACTTGCAGGAGAAAAATGAAACCCATCTTTTGTCCACAGGCTTCTGTCTTTAACATCAGCAATCGCATTCAGGTCAATGGCTTTGAAATGGGCAGACATTTGATCATAATGGATTAACCTCGCAGCGAGTTCGTCCAAAATACCTGTCGCTAACACCTTTTTTAATTTTTTGGGGGCATAGGGTAGATCCGATGAGAAAATATAAACAACTTTTGTTTTATCGTGAGACCATTTTTTTATCAAATCTAGCAATGCACCCTCAGAAGCATCTGCAGAAATAATTTTGTTAAGCGTCTTGTTAAGACATAATTTGTTGCTGCCACATTTAGCCAGGTCATTACCCCCGCCGCTCATGATCAGAATATCTGGTTTTCCAGGCAGAACTTGCTTTTGGATATCCTTCTTTTTAGTGCCGGTAATCCATGCGCCGCCTTTTGCAGCATTAAAAAATGAGCGGCTATTGGTGATCGATGAAAAAAACTGTTCAGCCCCACCACACCAGCCGCTGCCATAATCTAGCCAGGAGTCACCAATCAACCCTATTTTTGGCCCATTTGTATCTTTGCCATAACCACAGGGAGGAAAATGGTCTTTGTCACCTTTGATTTGGTTTTCAGCATCCCAGGCGGATGCTGATGCAAATCCTATGGAAAAAATAAGACAAAACAAAAAGTAAGCTATAAGCCGCATAAATATGCCTCAATCAATATTATAAGACTATATTCTAGAGATAGTTTGAATAGTGTTACTTCAAAGATTATGGCGACATTTTAGATCATGATAATCAGCACAGTTTTTAGCGCACCTGATTTATCTTCTAGCAAAACACTGAAATTAAATGAGAAAAGTTTAATCAGTTTATCATATTCCACGTGTTGGGGGTTCAAGTCCCTCCTCCGCTACCATTTCAACATTCCCCATTTTGGCGATCTGCCGTGACTAGATACTGTAGATACCGTGGCTGATCTTCTCTCCCCACACGCGGAACAGCATCCGCTCCCTCACGCGGTCGGTGCTGCGGGCGCCAGGGGTGTTGAGCGGCCCGACTAAACGAAGTTGAGCTTGTATGTCCCGCTTCGGGGGCTGCCGATTTTCTTGATGAAGCCCAGCTGCGACAGTTTCTGCATGGATTTGTAGA
>JBMHCY010000002.1:0-2844 GCA_049889655.1 Puniceispirillales bacterium (SeqCode) | reverse complement strand
CGGTGACCGTGTTTCTGCATGATTAATCCGAAATAATAGTGACCTGTCTTTACTTAAAGGATAGGTGACACTGATCCCGAGATGCCGGGTCCTGTCCTCATGGGGTGTTGCCAGCCATGGCCGGGCATTGTCATAGGCCTTCATCTCACGGCTTGCATCCGCACTGATTGTCATGCTGCCGGTGAGCGGCAGCGGCCCGATCCCCACACCGAACCGTGACCGCTGGCCGGACTGCCCCGGCGGGTCTGCTTTGTCTTCACCACCCTGCCAGTAAAACCGCCAGCCGAGACCTGAAAGCCCGTGATCGCGGCTGCCCTGATGCGCGAGACCAAGCCGCAGATCATTGGCCCGGAGACGCGAAGGACGATGGGCGGAACTTTCCTCATAGGCCCCGATCAGCGTCATCGCGACGGTCAGATGACGCGGCAACTCGAGCCCAAGACGGGCTGTGGTTTCAATACTGCTGGTGATTCGGTGAGGACGGTCCGGGCCGATGCGGCTGTGGCCGTGGGTGACCCGCAACCCCAGTCGTGTGGAGATCGCCCCGTGCTGACGCTGGCGGATGAAATCGATGCGTCCGCGCCATCGTTCATAAAAGCGACGGTTGGCGATACGGCCGTCAACCCCGAGACGCAGGCTGTCGACACCATCGTCATGGCCCCAGTGGCGAACAAGCCCCGGGTGACCGGCCACCCAGAACCCGCCGACCGGCTTTGACCCGAGCGCGAGGGTTTCTGGCAGGTCGATGAAGGGTTCTAGCGATTCGAGCAGGGTATGGTAGACCGATCCCGGCTCGGCACGGACATCCCGTTGCGGCCGTGTCCCGGCAAGATTGTCATCATAACCGGCACTGCTGACCATGTCGCCGCGCCAACCCTGCATTGCCTCACAACTGGCGAGGAAAAGCCGGCTTTCGCGGCCGATCAGATCATCTGCCCGGGCGGCAGCAAGACGCTCAAAGCGAGGCATCGCATCATGGCAATCCCTGATGATCCAGGCGCTGACGGCACGTTCAAAAGCCAGCCTTCGGTGGGTGGTAAAGGTCAGCAGCACACGGTCGGCCAGCGCAATGGCCACCTCAGGATGACCGCTGCGGCGAAGTGCGATCACCGCCAGCGTCGCAAGCGCCGGGTCAGTCACCAGCACAGCACGGTGACTGCGGACAAGCGTCAGCACCGCTTTGGGTTCCGGGGCGATGATCAGCCGCTGCAAAATTGGCGCAAGCATCGGGGCTGTCTTTTCTGCCGGGACAGACCATTCCGCTGCAAGAACCGAGAGCGGCACGCATAGCAGAGGTAACAGCATCAGGAGAAAAACAGACCGCAGCATGAACTGGTCTTGCCACAGATGTTCTTAAGATTTGGTTAAGGCGGCGGGATTTCCTGCCCGCCCTGTCCGTGAAGATCAGAACGGCAGCACGAGGGAGACCGAGGCTGATGTTTCCTCCACCCCGTCGTGATGGCCGCGGTTGCGGGCATGACTGAGGCGCAGGCGGTAATTGAGCCCTGCCTCGGTTTGCCGGGCCCATTGCACCGTGCTCCGCCATTCCCGCGTCTTGAGATCAAGATCATGGCGGCGGCGGGCAAAACTGATGCCGTCGGCACTGACAGCAGTGGGGTGGTCGAGGTCGATCCAGCCTTCGCGCAAGGCCGGGGGCAGATCAAGCGACAGCGACCAGCCTTCATCGGTGCTCGCCTGGGAGGAAAGCCGGACCGCTGCAGCATCAAAATCGATCGCGGCAGCACGGATCAGGCTGGTCTCGGCCCCGGCCATGCGAGTCTGCCCTGTCAGCCCCTCGACCGTCAGATGCAGGAGGCCAAGGTCTTTCTGGACCCCGCCAAACAGCCAGACAGACTGTGATTCGCCCACCCCGAGGCCGCCGCGACCATCCCCATCAAGCCAGGAGGAGGAAAGATCACCACCGATGCCGGCCCAGCGTGTCATCGTTGCCCGGTCAGCCAGCATCAGATGCAGTGACTGGCGGGCTGCACCGCTGCCGAAGCCGACCCGCAACCACGGCCCGTGCTCATCCTCACCCAGATCAAGGCCGTAACCGACCCAGGCTTCGCTGGCCGGGCCGGGAATATCGATGAGCCGGGCGGGCAGGTTGCGCTCAGCCGGTATCGCACCACCCAGCCCAAACAGCGCCACCGTGCCGCCCTGCCCCGGGCCGCGGCCAAAACGGCCATCAAAAAGGCGGCTGTAACGGAACCTGCCTTCCGCCGAAGCAGCCGGGGCGGCAGCCACAAAAGCCGGAAGCGGCAGGCTGAAATGGCGGCCGTCAAAATCATCCCTGATGACAGCAATCGCCCCGGAAAGACTGTCGGTGAGCGCCGGGCCTGTCAGCGACGGGGCCAGCATCAGCGTTTTCCCGGGGTTGCTTTCACCGCTTGAAGCGATCAGGGCTGCCGGGGTGATCGGTTGCAGGGCCGCCCCGAGATTGATCATGCCATGGCCAAAAACCTGGCGCAGGGCGGCTTCACCGCACCCTTCAAGGGTGCAACCGGTGGCGGTGGTCAGCCCATCAAGGCTGGCGGTGGCAATCAGGCGGTCACGGGCCTGCCGCGGGGTGAGGCCAGGGAACCTGTCCATCAGCACGGCGAGTGCCCCGGAGACAATCGGTGCCGCCATCGATGTGCCCGATTTGCGGGTGTAGTCTCCATCGAGGGCAGCCCCGATCAGCCCTTCCCGATCCTGATCATCACCACCACCCGGCGCGGTCACGCACCAGGCTGCAGCGACCCCGCACTGGTTGGTGTAACGCGGCTCCCGGCCATGGATATCCGTTGCCACGACAGTCAGCCAGTTGGGTTTCAGCTCCGGGAAATGATAGGGCAGGCCGCT
>JBMHCY010000001.1:0-18268 GCA_049889655.1 Puniceispirillales bacterium (SeqCode) | reverse complement strand
GACAAACCCATGCAAGGCAATACCGAGGATGATCATTGTCCCGATCGTGTTGACAGCCAGCACCCGATCAAAGGCGGAAGGCCCCAGGGCCACCCGGATGAGGGCGATCATGATGGCAATGGCGATGGCGGCCAATCCGGCGGCGAGCATCATCCCTGGCCTCCTTCAATGGCCGTAACGCGGCTGTCCATCTCACCGGAGCGCACACCATCAGCCATGACCTCATTGAGCGCATGGACAACAAAGCCGTCATCATCGATATCCATGGTCACTGTGCCCGGTGTCAGGGTGATCGAATTGGCATAGGTGGTGATCCCGGCAGCGGTTGTCTGTGTTGCCGGAACCCGAAAGACCACCGGATCAGGCTTTCCAAAGAGGATGACCCGGGCGGTATCAAGGTTTGAGATGATGATCTCCCGCATCAGCCAGAGAATATAGAGCGGCAGGCGGGGCATCAGAAACAGCGGCAGGCCCTCTTCATCATCGGCGTTGATCCGCCGTGCCATGACGGTGCAGAACAGCACACTGGCGACACCCAGCCCCGTCACAAGAACAGTGTAATGCCCTGACATCAGCAGCCATACGGCCATCAGGACAATGAATAGAATGACTGTTCTCTTTTGCATGGTATACCAAATACAGAAAGGATTTATTTATGAACATTAGAAGCAGATTGTGGCGGGAGCAAGACCCCAGAAGCGAAAATCTGCGAAAAAAATCAGCGAACGGGATGACCCTGATGGACAGCATCAAGAGGCATTGATCAAAACCGGAATTTGACCTATAAAAACAGCAGACAATTCAAAGGGGGAAACGATGGCTTCATCGAAAGACAGACCTGAAAACGTGCCGGAAGAAAACGTCTATGACAAAGTCCACTGGACGCTCTATCTGGCGATCATCGGCGTCATCGCCGCCCTGTATCTGCTCGTTCAGGCAGGATAAGCAAAAGGCTGGGTATCCCAGCCTTTTTTTATTCCGGACGGATGGAAAACTTGCCGAAAGCCATCAGCAGCAGGATAAGCAGGACCGGAAACCCGACCACCAGAAGAACACCGATTGTTTCATTCATTTTTATTCTCCCCCTTTTGAAACGTAGACATTCTATTCCTAAAATCACTGGCGAATGGCGTCAAGCCAAAATGGAACCTGCCCTGCCCCGAAAAAAAACCAGCCGGCTCCGAAGAACCGGCCGGCCCCAACGTTAAGGGGTGAAGGTTAGGACTGACGGATGAAATCCGGGTAGGAATCCAGACCGCATTCCGACAGATCAAGACCACCGGTCTCTTCCTCTTCTGACGGACGCAGACCCAGGATTGCCCCGAGAGCAAACCAGACCACAGCCGAGGCAAGGGAGACGAAAGCCCCGATGGCAACGATACCGGTCAGCTGGACAACAGGATCAGCACCGCCGGAGATGCAGACCGCAAGCGTACCCCAGATGCCGCAGACGAGGTGAACGGGGATCGCACCGACCACATCATCAATCTTCATCTTGTCAAGCAGCGGAACGGTCAGCACCACCAGCAGGCCACCGACAGCCCCGATAAAGGCCGCCAGTTCAGGGGTCGGTGCAAGCGGCTCGGCCGTGATCGAAACAAGCCCGCCCAGCGCGCCGTTGAGCGCCATCGTCAGATCGATCTTCTTGTAGAGAACGAGGGTGGCGATGATGGCCACGACAACACCGGCAGCGGCCGCAATATTCGTGTTCACATAAATATTGGCAATGGCAACGATATCAGCTGCCGAACCCATGGCCAGCTGCGAGCCGCCATTGAAGCCAAACCAGCCAAACCACAGAACGAAAGTACCCAGCGTAGCCAGCGGCAGGTTGGATCCGGGAATCGGCCGGATTGAGCCATCTTCAAGATACTTGCCCTGGCGTGCACCGATCATGATCGCACCGACGAGAGCGGCCCAGCCACCAACAGAGTGAACGATGGTCGACCCGGCGAAATCGCTGAAACCCATCTCAGAGAGCCAGCCGCCACCCCAGGTCCAGGACCCCTGGATCGGGTAGATGATGCCGGTCAGAACAGCCGAGAAAACAAGGAACGTGGTGAGTTTGACACGCTCGGCAACAGCACCGGAAACAATCGACGCCGCCGCCGCAACAAATACCATCTGGAAGAACCAGTCAGAGGACGCAGCATAATCTGTCCCGTCACCGGTATAACCGGCATCCGTTACCGAGGCATCGGAAGGTGACCAGACCGAGAAACTGCCAATATAACCGCTGACATCGGCATACATCAGGTTGTAGCCGACCAGCCAGTAAAGCAGCCCGGCGATGGAATAGAGACCGATATTCTTGGTGGCCTGCACCGTCGCGTTTTTGGAACGGACAAGACCGACTTCCAACATACAGAACCCGGCAGCCATCAGCATGACAATAAAGCCGTGCACCAGAAACGACAGGCTGTTCAGGATAAACGCGGTTTCGGCATCAGGGGCCGCGAGAACCGGCAAGGGCAACAATGCGAGGGCTGCAGCAGCACCGGCAAGCACCTTTGGAGAGCGATAAGAAAACATGGGGGAGATACTCCTTGATAATCCCGGGGGGAGGTTAGAGTGCTGACTGACCGATTTCGCCAGTACGAATGCGGGTGACGTCGTCAAGCGGCATCACGAAAACCTTGCCATCGCCGATGCGACCGGTGTGGCAGGTGTCCTTGATGAATTCCACAGCCTTGTCGGCAGTGCCATCCTCAAGGGCAATCTCGAGTTTGATCTTGGGCAGAAAATCGATGCTGTATTCAGCACCGCGATAAATTTCTGTCTTGCCGCGCTGGCGGCCGTAACCGCGGACTTCCGAGACGGTCATTCCTGAAATCCCGAGCGAGGAAAGACCTTCCTGAACGGGCTCCAGCCGTGAGGGCTGAATGATTGCTACGAGATACTTCATGGGTGTCATCCTTTTCAAAAGATCGTGGCCGAACCAATCGGCACGCATGATGACTAGCAGGTTGAACTGCACATGAATTCTGCTATTTTTGCATGGGTGTGATGCATTTTTTGCATCACCTGTTGAAAAGAGGTTGGAAATGCGGGCATTAACAACATTGCGGTTCGTTGAAACCGTGGCCAAGGAAGGGTCGATCCGGCGGGCGGCCACGCGGCTGGCGATCACATCGACCGCGCTTAACAGGCGTATTCTCGCGCTTGAAGAAGAACTCGGCTATCCGCTTTTTGAACGCCTGCCCTCCGGGGTGAGGCTCAACACCGCCGGGGAGGTGTTTGTCGATTTTATCCGCCGTCAGCATTCCGACCTGGAACGGGTGAAATCGCAACTGGCGGATCTGGCCGGGGTGCGGCGAGGCCATATCAGCATTGCCTCAACCCCGGAAGCGCTGAAATCGTTTCTGCCGGAACAGATCGCGCTCTACCGCCAGCAATACCCGCAAGTGTCGTTCAGTATCAACCGCTGCCGCAATGATGAAGCCGAGGCTGCGCTGGCCAGCCTTGAAGCTGATCTGGCGGTGATCTTCGGGCCGATCACCTCGGCACAATTAAAGGTCATGGCGGCTGCCCCCCAGACCCCGCATGTGATCATGGCAACGCAGCACCCACTGGCAGCACGGGAAAGCCTGCGACTGCGGGAGTTGGTGGGTCACCCTGTCATCATGCCGGCCCCGGAAAACGGCCTGCGGCGGATGCTTGATCTCAGCCTCGTGCGGACATCGCTTGAACTTGACGTGATCGGTGAAACCGACAGCCTTGATTTCCTCCACAACTATCTGCGCCATGATACCGTGATGAGTTTCCAGATCCCCCTCGCGAGCACTGGCGAGGACCTTGTCAGCATTCCGCTTGATCCGCGTGATGTCATGGCCGGGGTGCTGCATATCGGGCAGTTGCGCGACAGGGTATTGCCCGTGGCATCGGCCAAATTTCTGGAACAGCTGGTCACGGCCCTGATCAGCCGCTATCCGGATGCCGCCTAGCCCGCATTAACGTTGCCGGGGCGGATCATCAGCAGGCTGGCAAAACAGATGCCGGCGCTGATCGCGATCACCAGCATCGTGCCGAAAAACAGATCAGCACTGGCAACGAAGATCGCGCCGCCAAGGCTGGGGCCGATGGCTGTCCCGATGCCACGCGGCCCGGAAATCCAGCCCTTGGCACGGCCGTAAATCTCGGCACTGAAATACATATTCGACACATAACCAAATGACACGGTGAGAATTCCGTGCCCCATCCCGAACAGCATCATGGCAACAATTGCCACCGGCAAAGACGGGCTCTGGGCCAGCAGCAGCGAGACCGGCACCAAAGAGAAAGCCACAATGGCTGTCCAGCGGGCATCATAGCGGTGACCGAGGCCCATCTCCAGCATCCGGCCGACCACCTGAAACGGCCCGTAGATGGAAGCCAGGATAACTGCCATTCCAACCCCGAAGTTGACACTGAACCAGCTGATCCAGAGAAGCGTTGTGCCAGCAAAAACCAGATATTCAAGCGTGTTTGACATCGCCAGTACAATCAGGGCCTGCTTCTGGGCCCGGGAGAGGATCGACCATGAAAACGGTGCCACGGGCTTGTCCGGCTGGCTGGCCCGATGCGGAAACCTGACAGCGAGAACATGGAAACGCCCGGCCATCACCAGCAGCACTGCCGCCGCCACGGCAAGCGCCCCCTGCAGCCCGAGATGCTCAAGCATCGGGGCCAGCAGCAGCCAGGTGATCGAGCTGGCGACACCGCCATAAAAGGTGATGTAGGAAATGTTGCGCCGTGAGCGGCTTTCATCCATCTGCACAGCGGCACTGAAGGCAGATTCGTAGGTGCACATGGCATGGGCAATGCCGATCAAGATCATGCAGCCGCAAAACCAGAAAAGCGAAGGTACTGCCGGCAACAGCAGCACCCCCCCTGCCCCGATCAGAAATCCGCGTTTCAAGATAACCAGTGCACCGGTGCGATCAATCCAGTTGCCCACCAGCGGCATCATCAGTCCCTGAAGGATCAGGCTGCCCGTGATGGCGGCAAGGATTGTGCTTTCATCTTCACCAAGATGTGCGGCAAGAGGCGCTTTTGTCTGGGCAAAGGCATAGAACAACAGACCATAACTGATGATCTGGCTGATACCGATCGAATGAAAAGGAACGCTGCGATATGAAGACGATTGGGACACAGATACGCTTCCAGACAAAGTTGCGGGCGATCATACACCAAGACCCAACGCTCTGAAACCGCACAGCACGGCGTTTCAGCATTATTTCGATCTTGCAGCGTGAAAACCGCGGTCCTATGTTAGACGTGTTGTACAGATTTATTCCCATGAGGATCCGCTATGAGCATTCGTTTTGGTGTCGGGCAACCCGTCAAGAGGATAGAAGATCGCCGCCTTGTCACCGGACAGGGTCGTTACACCGATGATGTCATGCCCGGTGAAGGCCTGCATGTGGCGTTCCTGCGCGCCCCATTTGCCCATGCGCGGTTAACGCATCTTGATCTGGACGCTGCCAGAACGGCTGACGGGGTGAAACTCGTTGCCAGCCAGGCAGACCTCGATGCCGATGGGATTCGCGATATCACCTGCCGCCAGTGGGTTGAATTTCCCGATGGTTCGCCGATGAAGGCGACCACCAAACCGGCGATGGTGCGGGATATGAACCGCCATGCCGGGGATATCGTGGCGATGGTCGTGGCAGAAACCCGGGAACAGGCCCGCAACGCCCTCGACCTGATCGAGATGGATTTCGACCCCATGGAGGCAGTCACCGATATCTATGAGGCGATGGCTGACGGGGCCCCGCAACTGCACCCCGAATACCCATCCAACGTCGCTTTTGAATGGCATACCGGCCGAATTGATGAGGCCCGGTCGGCGATTGCGGATGCCCGCAAGGAAGGCCGCCGGGTTGTGTCGATTGATGTCGTCAACAGCCGGGTGATGATCAACTCCATGGAAACACGGCCAATGATCGCCCGCCCCCATCCGGAAAAGAAAGGGGCGCTGCAGGTCTATTGCGGCTCACAGGGGGCGCTTGACCTTGCCGAACTAATAGCCGAATGCCTCAACCTTGAGCCTGAGGATTTGCAGCTGATCACCGGTGATGTTGGCGGGTCTTTCGGTTTCAAGATTTTCCTGCATCCGGAACAGGTCTGCATTGCCTGGGCTGCCCGCAAACTCGGGGTAATGGTGCGTTGGCAGCAGGACCGCAGCGAGGCCTTCCTTTCTGATCTGCATGGCCGCGACAACCGCACCAAGGCCCATGCCGTGGTCAGCGATGATGGCCGCATTGAAGCCATTGAGATCAACGCCCATGCCAATCTGGGGTCGTGGCTGTCAAATTTCGGTGTCTATATCCCAACCCTTTCCGCTTCCCGGACGATGACCGGCTGTTACGATATTCAGGTGGCGGGGCTGGTCGTCAAAGGGGTGATGACAAACACCCCGGCGGTGGATGCCTATCGCGGGGCCGGTCGCCCCGAGGCCAATTATGTGATGGAACGGCTGATGGATCACATTGCCGATGAACTCGGCATGGATCGTGTTGATGTTCGTCACCGCAACCTGATCAAGGCCGAACAGATGCCCTATGCGATGACCGCTGGTGGCACGATCGACAGTGGTGATATGCCCGGGCTGCTCGACCATGCGCTCGAAAAAGCCGATTGGGCAGGGTTTGAAAAGCGTCGCGAGGAAGCCGCCAGACGCGGCAAGAAACTTGGGATCGGGGCGGCCATGTATCTGGAATGTGCAGGCAACGGTTCCGAGACCGATATCGAGTTTAGCTTTGACGCCGATGGCACGCTGACTGTCCACGCCTCCCAGCATGATAACGGCCAGGGCCATCGGACGACACTCACCCAGATTCTCTCCCACACGCTGGGCTATGATGCTGACAAGATCAGGATCGTTCAGGGGGATTCGTGGCGTAACCCGGCAGGGATCACCGGCGGTGCGAAGATGACCCCTGTCCTCGGCTCGACCGTGCTCGAAGCCGGTGGAGTGATCATCGAAAAGGCCCGGGATGATGCGGCGGAGGTGCTGGAAGCCAGCCGCGATGATATCGACTTTGATGATGGTGTCTTCACCGCAGCCGGAACCAACCGGTCGGTGACGCTGGAAGAACTGGTGCGGATCAAGGCTGCCGAAGGCAAAGCTCATCCCTATGATATCCGCCATAGCTTCACCACCAACGGCCCCACCTATCCCTATGGCTGCCATGTGGCGGAAATTGAGGTCGACAGCATCACCATGCTGGCCAAACTGACACGCTTTACTGTTGTTGATGATTTCGGTGTGGTGATCAACCCGATGACACTCGAAGGCCAGATTCAGGGTGGGGTCGCCCAGGGGGTCGGTCAGGCGCTTTATGAATTCATGGCCTATGATGAAGACGGCCAGTTGCTCTCCGGCTCGCTGATGGATTACACCCTGCCACGGGCAGACAACCTGCCGCGGATTGATATCTACACCCGCAACACCCCCTGCCTTAACAACCCCCTCGGGGTCAAGGGCGCGGGTGAGGCTGGGGCGATCGGCTCAACCCCGGCGGTGATCTCGGCACTTTCCCATGCACTCGGTGTCGCCCATATCGATATGCCTGCAACGCCGCAGCATATCTGGGAGCGGATGCGCGAGGCTGCGGAATAACGCCCTTAAGCCAGGCCAGGTTCAACGCTTTTCGATCTCGGGCACACCGAAGATCGACGCTGTATCCTCACCGGCCTCGAGCCGCTTCATCACGTCCTCCTCAAAGGCCAGGCGTTGCTCAGCTGTGGTGCGGATTTCCTCATGGCGGGCCAGCGGGATGACAGCGATCCCATCTTCATCAGCACGAATGATATCACCAGGGTGAATGGCAACACCGCCGCAGGAGACCGGCCCGTCAATGACACCGCCCCAGCCTTTGGAAGGCCCGGCCGGGCTCACCCCCGCCGCAAAGACAGGCACAGGGCCTTCGCGCAACTCGGCAAGGTCACGGACGGCACCGTCAATAACCACCCCCACAAGACCCTTGCCTGCACCCACCGTGTTGAGAATACCGCCCCAGAGCGCCCGGTTGACCCAGCCCCCGGCATTGATGACCAGCACATCGCCGGGCTCGACCATGGTCAGCACGGCATGGATCGCGCTGTTATCCCCTTCAAAGGCATCCACCGTCCGCGCCTGGCCAGTGATGGACATCCCGTCAACCAGCGGCTTTATCCGCGACGCCATGATCTGCTGGCGGTTCATGCTGTCACCGGCGATGGCGGCGGGGATACGCGACCACGCCTCAATCTCGGCAGCGTCAAGACGGTCAAAAACAGGGCTATTTGCAATGATCGCCATCGGTCAGTCCGCCGTGAACCCGGAGCCAGGCTTGCGGTATTCAGGCCGTGCCGGGGCAAAGATATCAACGATCAGGGCACCATCGGGGCCGCCGATGATGCCGTGCTCAACACCGCCGGGGGCGACCCAGAAATCCCCTTTCGTGACGGGAATTTCCTCACCCCCCTGAAGCCGCGTTGCGCTGCCTTCAATCAGGATGCTCCATTGTTCCTGCGGGTGGCTGTGGATCGTTCCCACCGCCCCCGGGGCTATCCGCACGACAGAGGCCATGGATTGATCCGCCGGAAAGATGCTGGCATCGATCCCTTCGGTCAGATGACGGGTTATGCCTTCATCAAGGCGATTGAGACTGTAGAAATTATCACGGCTGCTCATGCTTGTGCTCTCCTTCGGGAATGAGAATTCAGTAAAGAGGTTTCACCCGGGTCGAATCAACCCCTTATTTCACACATTGCCCGAAACGGCGTGGGAGGATACGCTTGATGTAGGGAGGATGAAGACATGAGTATTACTGATGAGGGCGAATACGGCGACAAGCAGATCCGGTTTCTGGAAACCATCTGGGGCGAGGGTTTTCTTTCTCCCGGCGGGGTTGAGGAAATTGACCTTGTCATTGACGGGCTTGATCTGAAAGGCAAGACGATCCTTGATATCGGCTGCGGCTGTGGCGGGGCGGCGTTCCATCTGATCCGCCAGCACGGGGCGGCCCATGTGACGGGGATCGATGTTGAAAAACTGGTCATTGACCGGGCCCGCGAGCTGACAGTGCAATACGGGCTCGACGCATCAGCCGAGTTTACCTGCGTTGAACCCGGCCCCCTGCCCTTTGCCGATAACAGCATGGACGTGATTTTCAGCAAGGATGCGTTTCTGCATATTCCGGATAAAGAAAGCCTGATGCAGGATTGCGCCAGGGTGCTCAGGCCCGGCGGGATCATCGCGGCCAGTGACTGGATGCGGATCGATGATAACCCCCCTTCCCCGCAGATGCAGGACTACATCAAGAGCGAGGGGCTTGATATGCACATGTGCTCTCTCGACCGTTATCGCCAGGCGATGGAAAAAGCAGGGTTTGAGGATATCGGCCTGCGTGACCGCAACGAATGGTATCATCGCCGGGCTATTGAGGAAGTGGCCCAGCTGAAAGGCCCCTTGCGTGCGGAAATCGTCGGGCTTGTCGGTGAAAAAGATGCCGATGAGGTCACCGCGATCTGGGAGAAGATGGTCGGCGTTCTGGGCCTTGGCGAACACCGGCCCGGCCATTTCCGAGCGCGCCTTGCGGCATAAAAAAACACTGAAAGAAACTTTCAGTGTTGGGCCAAAGGAAAATGGCGAGAGTGACGAGACTTGAACTCGCGACCTCCGGCGTGACAGGCCGGCGCTCTAACCAACTGAGCTACACCCCCGCAGGGCCATCCGGATCGGATGGTATTAATGAAATACGAAAGTCATCAGGTGGTGTCAAGCACCGTCTTTCGATCTCATCGGCTTCCGGCAAATGGCCGGAAAATGGTGGGCGGTGAGGGGTTCGAACCCCCGACCTACTGGGTGTAAACCAGTCGCTCTCCCAGCTGAGCTAACCGCCCCGAGGTTGATCGTATAAAAGAAAAAGAAATGGCCGGCAAGTCTTTACCGGCCAATCCTATAAAAAATATCGAATTACTTGTTCACAGCTGCCTTGAGCGGAGCGCCAGCTTTGAATTTGGGCTGCTTGGAGGCGGCAATGTTGATCGTTTCACCCGTACGCGGGTTACGACCGGTTGTTGCAGCACGCGCGCTCACGGAAAATGTACCAAATCCGATGATGCGGACATCATCACCAGAGACGAGCGCAGATTCAATGGAAGAAATGATCGCGTCGACAGCATTACCTGCATCGACTTTTGAGAGACCAGCACGGGCAGCTACATCTGCAATGAGTTCGTTCTTGTTCACGGGAAACCCCCTATCATTTAAGGTTGGTTGAGGCCAGGCCAGCCGAAACAGACCTGAAGATAAGAGATTGTAGGGTTAAAGCGTTGCCGTGGTCAATCTTGAACAACAAAAAACCTGAGAAAAGAACACCGGCCTATCAATGCGCTGTGATCTCGCCGCCATCATCTTCAGGCAGATTGACCGCCGCCGAAGGCTGGCTTTCGCCATCGAGCGGGTGCGGCTGTTCCACCAGCGCATGCATCAGAACCTCATCAATGTAGGTCACCGGTACGATTTCCAGGGCCTCTTTGATGTTATCCGGAATTTCAGGAAGATCTTTCTCATTTTCCAATGGAATCAAGGCTTTCTTGATACCGCCACGCACCGCGGCGAGCAGTTTTTCCTTCAGTCCGCCGATCGCCAGAACGCGGCCGCGCAGGGTGATCTCACCGGTCATTGCGACATCGCCACGGACAGCAATTCCTGTCATGGCCGAAACAAGCGAGGTCACCATGGCCACCCCGGCGGAGGGCCCGTCTTTCGGTGTCGCCCCTTCAGGCACGTGAACATGGATATCGTGCTTTTGCAGCCATTCGGTGGTCAGGCCAAGCGACGCCGCGCGATTCTTAATAAAGAACTCTGTCGCCTGAATTGATTCTTTCATGACATCACCGAGTTTACCGGTGGAGGTCACACGCCCCTTCCCCGGGACAGTCACGGCCTCAATATTGAGCAATTCACCGCCAACTTCGGTCCAGGCAAGACCGGTGGTCACGCCGACCTGATCTTCACCATCGACCTCGCTGTGGCGGAATTTCGGCACGCCGAGGTAATCCTCGACATTCTCAGCGGTAATCTCGACCGTTTCAGCCTTGCCGGAGACAATTTCCGTCACCGCCTTGCGGGCGAGGCTGGCGATCTCACGTTCAATGTTACGCACCCCGGCTTCACGGGTGTAGCGCTGGATTGTCTTCCGCAAGCCATCTTCGGTGAGGGTAAATTCACCATCCTTGAGGCCGTGATTCTTGATCTGCTTGGGAATCAGGTGACGTTTGGCGATCTCAACCTTTTCGTCTTCGGTATAACCGGACAGCCGGATGATCTCCATCCGGTCAAGCAGCGGCTGCGGCATATTGAGGGTATTGGCCGTGGTGATGAACATCACATCGGACAGATCGTAATCAACTTCAAGATAGTGGTCCTGGAAGGTGCTGTTCTGTTCCGGATCAAGCACTTCGAGCAGCGCCGATGATGGATCACCGCGCCAGTCAGCCCCGAGTTTATCCACCTCATCGAGCAGGATCAGCGGGTTGTTGGTACCGACCTTCTTCATCGACTGGATCACCTTGCCGGGCAATGAGCCGATATAGGTGCGGCGGTGACCGCGGATTTCGCTTTCGTCACGGACACCACCAAGCGCCATGCGGGTAAATTTCCGCCCTGTCGCCCGAGCAATCGACTGGCCGAGCGAGGTCTTGCCGACCCCGGGAGGCCCGACGAGGCAGAGGATCGAGCCCCGAACTTTTTTCATCCGCTGCTGAACCGCCAGATATTCAATGATCCGGTCCTTGACCTTCTCAAGCCCGTAATGATCAGCATCAAGCACATCCCGGGCGGCAATGATATCACGCTTGATCCGGGATTTCTTCTGCCAGGGCAGCGACAGGATCGTATCAATATAGTTACGCACCACTGTAGCTTCGGCGCTCATCGGGCTCATATTCTTGAGTTTTTTGATCTCGGCAGTAACCTTCTCCAGAGCTTCCTTGGAGAGTTTTGTGACACGCAGTTTTTCTTCGATCTCGTCGATCTCGCTGCGGCCATCCTCGCCCTCACCCAGTTCTTTCTGGATCGCCTTGATCTGCTCGTTGAGGTAATACTCGCGCTGTGATTTTTCCATCTGCCGCTTGACGCGGTTGCGAATACGCTTTTCAACCTGCATCACACCGATTTCGTTATTCATCAAGCTGACGATCTTCTCAAGCCGCGGCGCGACCGCTGTTTCTTCAAGCAGTTCCTGTTTTTCGCTCAGATTGACGGCGAGATGCGAGGCGATGGTATCGGCAAGTTTGCTGGTATCTTCAACCTGCCCCAGCGAGACCATGACTTCCGACGGGATTTTCTTGTTGAGTTTGATGTAATCCTCAAACTGCTGCAGGGTTGCCCGGCCGAGGGCCTCGGTTTCGGAGGGATTCTCACCGAAATCATCATCAGGGAAACGGACTTCGGCTTCGAGATAGTCTTCGTGTTCAATAAAAGTTTCGACCCGGGCCCGGCTGCCACCTTCCACCAGCACCTTGATCGCCCCATCGGGCAGTTTCAGCAGTTGCAGAACAGTCCCCAGGGTTGCCATGGTGTGGAGGTCATCAATTTCCGGGACTTCATCACCGGCCTGCTTCTGCGCCACCAGCAGGATCTTCTTGTCATTGCTCATGACTTCTTCAAGCGCCCGAACGGATTTCTGCCGGCCGACAAAAAGCGGAACGATCATATGCGGAAACACCACGATATCCCTCAATGGCAGGACGGGATAACGTGAAATGATGGTCTCGGTCTTTTCCTGTTCAGGCGTCATGGTAAAACGGTCCGTTGAAAGTCGTGTCTTCATTATATGTGGTCACGGAAAAGGCCAATTCAAGTCGTGTGACCGATAAGGATAAGGGCGCGATCAACGAAAGCCGGAAAGCCCGGGTCAGGCGGTGCTATCCGCTTCCGTTTTCTTGCCCTTGGAATGCACGATGATCGGGGCTGACCCCTTGTCGATCACATCGGCATTGATAAGCACTTCCTCGACATCGGTGGCTGTCGGAATATCGAACATCGGCTCCATCAGGATCGATTCGAGGATCGCCCGCAGCCCCCGTGCCCCAGTCTTGCGTTCAATGGCCTTGCGGGCAATGGCCCGCAGCGCATCTTCACGGAATTCCAACTTAACGTCATCCATGCTGAACAGCGACTGGTACTGTTTCGTGACAGCGTTGCGCGGCTCGGTGAGAATCCGCACAAGCGCCGTTTCATCGAGGTCTTCAAGGGTCGCCAGTACCGGTAGACGCCCAACAAATTCAGGGATCAGGCCGAATTTCAGCAGATCTTCCGGTTCCACCTCAGCCAGCCGTTCACCGGTGGTGAGATCATCCTCAGCCTGGACATCGGCACCAAAGCCGATAGCCGAGCCCTTATTGCGGCCGGCGATCAGTTTGTCGAGACCGGCAAACGCCCCGCCGCAGATAAACAGGATATTGGTGGTGTCGACCTGCAGAAATTCCTGCTGGGGATGCTTGCGCCCGCCCTGAGGCGGCACCGATGCAACCGTGCCTTCCATGATCTTGAGGAGCGCCTGCTGAACGCCTTCGCCGGAAACATCACGGGTGATCGACGGGTTGTCGGATTTCCGGGAAATCTTGTCCACCTCATCAATGTAGACGATGCCGCGCTGAGCCCGTTCGACATTGTAATCCGCTGCCTGCAGCAGTTTCAGGATAATGTTTTCCACATCTTCACCGACATAACCGGCCTCGGTCAGCGTTGTGGCATCGGCCATGGTGAAGGGAACATCGAGAATCCGCGCCAAAGTCTGGGCCAGCAGAGTCTTGCCGCAGCCGGTGGGGCCGATCAGCAGAATGTTGGATTTTGAAATTTCGACATCGGAAGGCTTGCCGCCATGGGCCAGCCGCTTGTAGTGGTTGTGCACCGCCACGGAAAGCACCTTCTTGGCGCGGGCCTGACCGATCACGTATTCATCGAGAAAATCACAGATTTCCCGCGGGGTCGGCACCCCATCAGCAGATTTGCTGAGCGAGGCTTTATGCTCTTCTTTGATGATATCCATGCACAATTCAACGCATTCATCGCAGATGAATACGGTTGGACCGGCGATCAGTTTCTTCACTTCATGCTGGCTTTTGCCGCAGAAAGAGCAGAACAGCGTATTCTTGCTATCACCGTTTTCAGTTTTGTCAGACATGGCATACTCCTCACCCGGTCATATTAGACAGGGTTGGAAGGCGAGTTCAAACGAAAACTGAACCCGCTTAAGATGTCTTTAAGATGTGGGGCGATGTGCCTCAGTCTTCGTCAGCCGGTTTCGGCCTGTTTTCAACAACTTCGTCGATCAGACCGATCTTCTGTGCCTCGTCGGGGGCCATGAAGGTATCACGCTCCATGATCTTTTCGATCTCTTTCAGCGATTGACCGGTATGCTTGACGTAAATGCCGTTGAGCCGCTCCCGCAGGGTGAGGATTTCACGGGCATGGATTTCGATATCTGTGGCCTGGCCGGAAAAACCGCCGGAAGGCTGGTGCGTCATGATCCGTGAATGCGGCAGGCTGTAGCGCTTGCCCGCAGCCCCGGCCATCAGCAGCAGTGAGCCCATTGAAGCTGCCTGCCCCATGCAGACTGTCGACACATCGGGACGGATATATTCCATCGTGTCGTAGATCGCGAGGCCGGAAGTCACGACACCACCCGGCGAATTGATATAGACGGAGATATCCTTCTTTGGGTTCTCTGATTCGAGAAACAAGAGCTGGGCGCAAACCAGTGATGACACCGCATCATCGATCGGCCCGACAATGAAGATGATCCGTTCCTTGAGCAGACGCGAATAAATATCAAAGGCCCGTTCACCACGGCTGGTCTGTTCCACCACCATCGGCACGAGGGCGGCAGTCATCGGGTCCATTGAAGCGTTGGTGCGGTCTGTCATGGCGTCAGTTCCTTAACGGGTTGATCCCGAACGGGGTTACTTTTTCTTCGCGGCAGCCTTTTTGGCGGCTTTCTTTGCCGGGGCCTTCTTGGCAGCAGCTTTCTTTGCGGCGGCTTTCTTGGCAGATTTCTTCGCCGCTTTCTTGGCCGGCTTGGCCGCGGGCTCGTCATCAGCCTTGTAGAGTTCCTCCACTGTCATAACCTGTTCATTCACCGTGGCCATTTCAAGGATGAAATCGATCACCTTGTCTTCAAAGATCGGCCCGGCGAGCTGCTGGGCAGCCTGCGGGTTCTGCTGGAAGTATTCGAGCACCTGCTGTTCCTGACCGGGATAACGCTGGGCTTCCTGGAAAACAGCACGGTTCTTTTCTTCATCCGTGACCTGCAGATTGTTGCGGCGGCCAACATCGGTCAGCACCATGCCGAGGCGAACACGCCGGCGGGCAATGCTATCGGCCTCGGCCTTGTCCTCATCAGACATCCCTTCATCGGCAGCAGGGTGATGATGGTCATGGTCATGGTCATGGTCGTGATCATGGCTGTGGTCATGTTCCTGCGGGTTCATCGCCTTGCAGATGCTGTCATATTCCTGAGCAACGAGGGACGGCGGCACATCAAACTCACCGGCAACGCCATCAAGGGCATCGAGCACGGCAGTCTTGACTTTGGTGCGGATCGCCGTGGCGTGCTGGCGGTTGATCTGGTCGCGCACAGCATCTTTCAATGCCGCGAGATTCTCGAGCCCGAGGCTTTCGGCGAAGGCATCATCCATCTTGGCTTCACCTGGCTCACGCAACTCCTTGATGGTCGTCTCAAACACCGCTTCCTTGCCAGCAAGATGCTCGGCCGGATAATCAGCAGGGAAATTGACCTTCACATCGACCGTGCTGCCGGGCATTGCCCCGATCAGCCCGTCTTCAAAGCCGGGGATAAAGGTGTTGGAGCCGATCCCGAGCGGATGGTCCGAGCCGGAGCCGCCTTCAAACGCTTCCCCATCGATGCGGCCGACAAAATCGATCACTGCCGTATCACCGGATTTAATGGCACGCGGCTTTTCAACCGGGGTGGTGGGACGGTTTTCTTCGGCAATGCGGGCCACTGCCTCGTCGACTTCGCTGTCCTCGACCTCAACCACGGCCTTGTCGACTGTCAGCGAGGAAAGATCAACCTCTTCGATATCGGGCATGACTTCGAGCGCGATCGTCGCCTTCAGGTCACCACCCTCTTCATATTCATCGACATTCAGATTGGGATTTGTGGCCACACGCAGATCATTGTCTTCGATAATCTTGCGGGTTGCCTCATCGAGCCCGGCCTGCAGGACTTCACCCAGCACTTGTTTGCCGTAACGTGTCTTGACGACAGCCGCCGGAACCTTGCCCGGGCGGAACCCCGGCATATTGACCTGTGTCGCGAGTTCGGCGATGCGCGCATCAACCCGGGCGCTGATATCAGCTGCCGTCATGGTGATGTTGTATTCGCGTTTCAGGCCTTCGGCGCTTTTTTCGGTGACATCCATGTTTCGGAATCCTGCTTAGAGTTTAATCAAGATGGGGCGAGTGACCGGATTTGAACCGGCGGCCTCCAGAGCCACAATCTGGCGCTCTAACCAACTGAGCTACACCCGCCATAATTGGTGTGTTCTATGCAAATGGCCTTGATGCGTCAAGCGTTGATCCTCAGCCGCGATACGATTTGTCAGTTTTGCCAGCATCACCCGGCCTCTGGCACGGCATTAACACCCTATGGACAAGGCCGAACAGACCCGATTATTGTAATCCCGCATTGATAAGGAAAAAGCCATGAATTCACTTGCCGCCCGGGCTGATCTCTTGGGAACCGAAACCGCCTTTACCGTCCTCGCCCGTGCCGCAGCCCTTGCTGCGGAAGGCCGGGATATCATCAATCTCGGCATCGGCCAGCCTGATTTCCCGACCCCGGAGCATATCGTCGAGGCCGGGATCAAGGCTCTCCGTGACGGTGCCCATGGCTATACCCCTTCCGGCGGCACCGGGCCGTTGCGGCAAGCCGTGGCTGCCGATCTCAATCAGCGTTATGGGGCCGGGGTCGAAACCAGACATATCCAGATCCTGCCCGGCGGCAAGGTCGTGATTTTCTTTGCAGCCATGCTCACCGGCGAGGATGGCGGTGAGATTCTCTACCCCGATCCCGGGTTTCCGATCTATGCTTCGGCTGTTCGGTTCAGCGGGGCCACCCCCCGTCCCTACCCGCTCAGCGAGGATAATGATTTCGCCTTTTCCGCCGATGATGTGCTCTCGCGGATCACGCCACGGACACGGCTCGTCATGATCAATTCCCCGGCAAACCCCACCGGCGGGGTCACACCCCGGGCGGAAATTGAAAAACTCGTTCGCGGCCTGGCCGACCATCCCCATGTCATGCTGATGAGCGACGAGATTTATGATCGGCTGGTCTTTGACGGTGCAGCAATGACAAGCCTGCTTGAATTTCCGGAAATTCGCGACCGCCTGATTATCCTTAACGGCTGGTCAAAAACCTATGCGATGACAGGCTGGCGGCTCGGCTATGCAGTCTGGCCTGAATCCATGATCGATGCTGCCGACAGGCTGGCCGTTAATATCCATTCATGCGTCAATGCGGCAGCACAGGAAGCGGCACTCACCGCCATCACCGGGCCTCAGGATTGTGTCGAGGATATGCGTCAGGCTTTCGGCCGCCGGGCCAGGTTGCTCGAAGAAGGTCTCAATGCCCTGCCCGGGTTCAGCTGCCGCAAACCGGCCGGCGCCTTCTATGCCTTCCCCAATATCTCCGGGACCGGGCTGTCATCGACTGACCTGCAGACAGGTCTGCTCGAAGAGGCCGGTGTCGCGCTGATCAGCGGCACCAGTTTCGGTGATGAAGGTGAAGGCTACTTACGTTTTTCCTGTGCCAACAGTGATGAGGCCATCAGCGAAGCCCTCGGCCGCATCGAAGACTGGCTGGGCCGTCGAGGCTGATCTGCCTGTTTTTTGACCTTGCCCCTGCCTATTTTTTAGGCAACCAGCCCTGCCCCCGTTAAAATTGCTCGGAAACGAGGCCTTTTCTTGCCAGGCACGAAAGTTGCTTAACTTCATGTGTAACCATTCAGGAGACTGGCCCATGAAAAAGCTCGAAGCCATTATCAAGCCGTTCAAGCTGGATGAGGTTAAGGAAGCCCTTCACGAAGTGGGAATCCAGGGCATCACCATCACCGAGGCCAAGGGTTTCGGTCGCCAGAAAGGCCATACCGAACTCTATCGCGGGGCGGAGTATGTCGTTGATTTTCTGCCGAAGGTGAAAATCGAGGTCATCATTGAAGACAGTCTGGTTGAAGCATCGGTCGAGGCGATCCTCGGCGCGGCGGC